>JBAUQH010000123.1:0-11356 GCA_049580605.1 Gallionella sp.
GCGTGGTGGCCGGCAAGACCACGCTGCCGGTGCTGGGCGTGCCGATGCCGTCGAAATACCTGCAGGGCATGGATTCGCTGTTGTCCACGGTGCAAATGCCCAAGGGCATCCCGGTCGCGACCTTTGCGATCGGCGAGGCGGGCGCCGCCAATGCGGGACTGTTCGCGGTCGCAATGCTGGCGCTGAATGACGCGGGTATGGCACAGCGTTTGCAGGCATACCGTGCCAGCCAGGCGGAAAAAATCAAGGCGACCACGCTGCCGGCATTGTAGCGGCTGTATCAGAGCCAGCGTTGATGAGCGAACACGAAGCGAAAACCGGGGTTTCCGGGAACTCACCCAAAATCAAGTGGATCGTGATCACGCTGCTGTCGTTGCTGGCGGTGATCATCGCGATGAACCTGCCGCGCGGCTTCAGCGACGATATGTCGCAGATCGGCAAGGGGCGCATCGCGGTGGTGCTGGTGCGCGACAAGAATGCGGCCGAAAGCCTGCAATTGATGAACGTGGTGGACGACATACGCAGCCAGTACGCGGGCCGGGTGGAGTTCCTGCTGACCGATTACGACACGCCGGAAGGACGCGCCTTCATGGCCGCGCACAACGCCGCGCGGATTAGCCTGGTGCTGTTCGACCCCAGCGGCAAGGAGGTAAAAGTACTGGCAGCGCCGCAAACCCCGGCGAGCCTGCAGCAGGAAATCGTCGCAATAAACGGAGCATCCAAATGAGTAAACCGCTGCAACAATCGGATATCAAAAGTTTGCCCTTCCTGCATCGCGGCAAGGTGCGCGACATTTATGCGGTGGGCGACGACAAGCTGCTGGTGGTGCAGACCGACCGCCTGTCCGCGTTCGACGTGATCCTGCCCAACCCGATTCCCGGCAAGGGCGAGGTGCTGACCGCGATGTCGAACTTCTGGCTGAACAAGCTGCAGCACGTGATTCCGAATCACCTGACCGGCATCGACCCGGAATCGGTGGTCGGCAACGACGCGGACCGCGCCCAGGTGCGCGGACGCGCCTTTGTCGCGAAAAAGCTCAAGCCGTTGCCGATCGAGGCGATCGTGCGCGGCTATCTGGTCGGTTCCGGCTGGAAGGATTACCGGAAGACCGGCACAGTTTGTGGTATTGAATTACCTAAAGGGCTGCGCGAGGCGGAGAAGCTGCCGCAGCCGCTGTTCACGCCGTCAACCAAGGCAGCCGTCGGCGAACACGACGAAAATATTTCGTTTGCGCAGGCCGTCGAACTGCTCGGCGAGGCGCGCGCCAATGCGGTTCGCGACGCGACGCTGGCGCTCTATGTCGAGGCGGCGGACTATGCGGCGGGCAAGGGCGTCATCATTGCCGATACCAAGTTCGAGTTCGGCGTCGATGAGGCGGGCAAGCTGTACCTGATCGACGAGGCGCTGACGCCCGACTCGTCGCGTTTCTGGCCCGCCGACCTATACCGGGTGGGCAGCAATCCGCCCAGCTTCGACAAGCAGTTCGTGCGCGACTGGCTGGAAACATCGGGCTGGAACAAGCAGCCGCCGGCGCCGGAAATTCCCGCTGATGTGCTGCAGAAAACCGCCGGCAAGTATCGCGAGGTTCTGGTCAGACTGACGGGCGCATGAGTTCACCAGACAAGCTGATAGCCGGATTCAAGCGCTTCCGCGAACTGACGTTTGCGGATGTCGAGACGCGGTTTCACGATCTCGTGCAGTTTGGCCAGATGCCTTCCACGCTGGTGGTCGGTTGTTGCGATTCGCGTGTCGACCCGGCGCTGATACTCGATTGCGCGCCGGGCGACCTGTTCGTGATCCGCAATGTGGCCAACCTGGTTCCGCCCGCAGAAAACCAGGGCCATTATCACGGCACCAGCGCAGCGCTTGAATTCGGCGTGCGCAACCTGGCGGTGCAGCACATCATCGTACTGGGCCATGCACAGTGCGGCGGAATCCATGCCTTGCTGGAGGGCGGCGTGGCCGGCGACGACAGCTTTATCTCGGAATGGATGACCATCGCCGAAGCGGCCCGACAGAAGATCGAGCGGGAACTTTCCGGGGCAAGCAGCGAGGCGCGCCACCGCGCCTGCGAAAAGCAGGCGATCCTGGTTTCCCTGGCCAACCTGATGACATTTTCATGGATACGCGAACGGGTCGAGCAGGGAAATCTGGCATTGCACGGCTGGTACTTTGACATCGAGCGCGGTGAATTGCTCGGCTATGACCCGGCATCCGGCGTTTTTGAAGCGCTGTAGCAAAAGCTGCATATCGCTTTCGCAAAAATATTCCGGAGGCTGCTCCGCATGAATTGCGAGGCGCAGGGGTAAAGATGAAGACACGGGCCGCATTCGCGGCTTATTTTTTCCCGGTCAGTTCGATGTAGCGCGCCTTGTCCGCGTCGAAGCGTTGCTGCAAAGCTGCCTTCTCGGCCTGGGGGGCCTGGAGGTCATGCTGCAACTGGGCCTGGCGTTGCTGGGCATCCTGCAGATCCTGTTCCAGCGAGGCCGGTTTTGTCCGGTTAACCTTGTCGTAGGAGGCGGCTTCAGCCTGCAGCGAAGCCAGATTGTCGTCGGCCGCCTTGAGGTACGCGTTGATCGCATTGATGCGCGCGTCGATCTGCTGCACGTTGCGCGCGCGCGCCTGGTCGATTTCGTCCACGTTGCTGTAGGTGTTGAGCAGGGTCCGGTCATGGCGCTGCTGCTCGAGGGCGGCCTCGGCCTGTTCGCGCTTCTTGGCGTCTTCCTGTTCCTTGGCGCGGCGCCGCTCTGGGGTCATCACCTCTTCGGTTTGTATCACCCGCCCCGCCTTGTTCAGCACTTCATGATCCTTGTCGGCGTATTCGGGCGGGATGGTTTCGCCGTAGTGGGTGACGCCATTGTTGTCCACCCATTTGTACAGTGTTGCCATGGCCGGAAAACTGAACATCAGGCCGGCAATGAGCGCCACGAGAGACTTAAGCATGTAACCGGCCACCCGGTTGCCGTCTTTGGGCAATCTGGCGGAATGGCTGCTAACATAACCAATTACGTGGCAGCTTGCCGCGTTGGTGAGACGGATGGTTGTTTCATCAAAGACCTGCCCCGTGCCACTCGCCGGGTTGGCCGGATGGCCAGCAGTCTCAACAGCAGTTTTATCAGTCATCCTCTACTCCATAACGGTCCCGGTAAGCCTGAACCGCCGCAAAATTGCCTGTCATTTCACCTGCGACCCGCAAATATTCGAGCAAGTCCTCCAGAGTGGCGATGGATATTACCGGAATATCATAGTTTAGGTGCACTTCCTGCACCGCAGACAGCTCGCTCTGGCCGCGTTCCATGCGGTCCAGCGCGATCACGACGCCGCACGGCCTGGCACCTGCCGCGCGGATCAGCTCGACCGATTCGCGCACGGACGTGCCCGCAGATATCACGTCATCTATTACCAGAACCCGCCCCTGCAATTCTGCGCCCACCGTGGTGCCGCCCTCGCCGTGGTCCTTGGCCTCCTTGCGATTGTAGCAAAACGGCACGTTGTTGCCCTGTTCCGCCAAAGCGATTGCGGTTCCGGCCGCCAGCGGGATACCCTTGTAGGCCGGACCGAACAGCATGTCGAAAGGGAGTTCGGAAGCATAGATTGCCTGCGCATAAAATTGCGACAGGCTTCTTAGCGATGCACCATCGTTGAACAGGCCCGCATTGAAAAAATACGGCGACATGCGGCCCGCCTTGGTTTTGAAATCGCCAAAACGCAAAACCTGCTGTTGCACGGCAAAGCGGATGAAGTCCTGCCTGAAGTTGGACATGGTCTATGCAACGGGTTGGAGCACGGAGGCACATTATAATGGCAGGCAGCACAACTCCCGGGAATTTTCATGCGCATCATCACCATCAATCTGAATGGAATCCGTTCCGCAGCCGGAAAGGGCTTTTACGAGTGGCTGGGCCGGCAGGATGCCGACATCGTCTGCCTGCAGGAATTGAAGGCGCAGGCAGCGGACATGACCGCGGAAATGCTCTCTCCGCATGGCTACCGCGGCTACTTTCATTATGCGGAAAAGAAGGGATACAGCGGCGTCGGGATCTATTGCCGCGAACAGCCGCAGCAGGTGATTTCAGGTCTGGGTATTGCCGAGTTCGATGCCGAGGGACGCTATATTTGCGCGGATTTTGCCGGTTTCAGCGCGGTCTCGGTTTACCTGCCTTCCGGTTCCAGCGGCGAAGAACGCCAGGCGGTAAAGTTCAGTTTCATGGAAGCCTTCATGCCGCATTTAAGGGAAATCCGGTCAAGCGGGCGCGAAGTGGTGATCTGCGGGGACTGGAACATCGCGCACCGTGAAATCGACCTGAAGAACTGGCGCGGGAATAAAAAGAATTCAGGGTTCCTGCCGGAAGAGCGCGCCTGGCTGACCGAGCTGTTCGACCAGGTCGGCTTTGCCGACGTGTTCCGCCGCGTTCATCCTGAACTGGAAGCCTATACCTGGTGGTCGAACCGCGGCCAGGCATGGGCGAAGGATGTCGGGTGGCGCATCGATTACCAGATTGCGACACCCGGCATCGCGGCGCTCGCCGAGTCGGCGAGCATTTACAAGGCGCAGCGCTTTTCCGACCATGCGCCGCTGATTATCGATTATAAAAATAGTGATTCTTGATTAGTTGTGACTTGGCAGGTGGCTAAGTGCAGCCAACACTACAAAACCTACACTACTAAATAAGAAAAGAAGAGGCCTCCAAAAATTCACAGTTCGCACAAATGAAAGGCGCGGGGGAAATTTAGCCGCGCCGCATATACATTAATGTGCAAAAGCAAGAAATTTTTTGCGCGCATCCGTTTCGCGGCCTGCCTGCTTATCCCTTTGCCGCAACACAGCATAACCAGCGGCTTGGCCGTCATCTTTTGACAGCTTAGTCGAATGGCTAGTGGTTGCATCAACTGGGATGAAATGTGGATTTTTAGAGGATTCTTTAGCTCTGTTCCCAGGGCAACCCGGCTGCACGCCAGCCGCCTTTGGTATTGCGGTGCTTGCCGGCGTCCATGTCGCCCTCGAAACCTTCCAGCATGTTGTAGCAGTCGCGGTAGCCGGCCTGGGTCGCGGCGATCGCGGCGTGGTGCGAGCGCCCGCCGCTGCGGCATACGAAGATGACCAGCGCTTCCTTGTCGACTTGCTGTTCGAGCTGGGCGATGAAGTGCGGGTTGCGGATCATGCCCGGATAACTTGCCCATTCAATCGCGGTGGCATTCGGGAATTTGCCGACCCAGTCCAGTTCCGCGCGGCTGCGCACGTCCACCATTTTTGCGCCGGGTGCGGATTGCAGTATTTCATGGGCCTCGCGCGGATACAGCGCGCCTTCGTAGGGCAGGTTCAGTTCTCTTGCGCGTTGTTGCGCGGCTTGCAGAATGGCGGTGATGGTTCCCATGGCGATACTTTCCGGCTAAGCGAATATGACTTGGCTTGCAGAGATGATATCCTGCATATTATAGATACATACCCGCATTACCGACATGAATAATCACAACGCTGAGCGTCAATCCGGTGAATGCATCGGGGCTTTCGAGCCGGTGCATCCGGAGCGTTTTGCGGCCGCGCAAAAAAGCACCTGGGTCAGCATAGCCATCAATGTGCTGCTGACTTCGCTGCAAATGCTGGGCGGTTTATTTGCCCACTCGCAGGCGCTGATGGCGGACGGCCTGCATTCCCTGTCCGACCTTCTTTCCGATGTGCTGGTGCTCTATGCGAACCGGCACGGCAGCCGGCATGCCGATGCCGAGCATCCCTACGGCCATGCACGAATCGAAACCGCGGCCACGCTTATCCTCGGGGCATTTCTCGCGGGGCTCGGCGTGGTGCTGCTGGTGGCGGCCGCGATGCGCCTGCAGCATCCGGAGGCGCTGCGGGCGGTCAGTCCGTTCGCGCTTGCGATCGCGGTTTTTGCGCTGGTCGCCAAGGAAGGATTGTTCCGCTATATGTTGGCAGTGGCCAAACGGGTGCGTTCGCAGATGCTGGTCGCGAATGCCTGGCATGCGCGCTCGGATGCCGCCTCCTCGCTGGTGGTTATCATCGGCGTGGGCGGAAACCTGATGGGATACACCTTTCTCGACCTGGTCGCTGCGGCAGTGGTGGGCGTGATGATCGCGCACATGGGGGGCAAGCTGGCGCTGGAGGCGATGTCCGAACTCATCGATACCGGACTGGCTGCCGAGGAAGTGGAGGCGATCCGCCAGACCCTGCTAAATGTACACGGGGTGCGCGGCCTTCACGAGTTGCGCACCCGCAAGATGGCGGACAATGCGCTGGTCGATGCGCACATTATGGTCGACCCGAAGATCAGCGTTTCCGAGGGGCATTTCATTGCTGAATCGGCGCGCCATGCGGTGCTCAAGAACCACCATGTGTTGGACGTGATGGTGCACGTCGATCCGGAAGACGACATGATGGCCAAGCCGAACGTGCATCTGCCCAGCCGCCCCGGATTGCTGGCACATCTGGCGGAACGCCTTGGTGCCGCGGCGTTGACAGAAAATCGCGTGGTATTCCATTATCTTGACGGCAAGGTCGATGCCGAAATATATCTGGCCGGGGGGCAATCGCCGGAAGGCGCCGATGAACTGCAGGCCCGCTGCAACGAAATGTTCAGTGCAGACCCGATATTCCGGGCCATTCAGGTTTATCTCAGCCACGCACAATAATAGTGCGCAATTTCTGTCCATTGCACGATTCAGGTGCAAATTATTGATGCCTTGTTTTTAAGGGTTATGGCACAATGGCAATCTGCGTTGTAATCAGGGCTGGCACGCTTTCTGCAATGGTTTCTGGATAGTAATATTGGGTTTTGGTTAATTTTTCAATTAGGTTTAGGGAGATGGTTATGTCGATGTCGGCAACTGAAGTTTTAAAACTGATCAAGGACCGCGAAGTCAAGTTCGTGGATTTTCGCTTTACCGATACCCGAGGCAAGGAACAGCACGTGGGCGTGCCCGTCAAGGTCATGGGCATGGAAAAATTCGAGGAAGGCCACGCGTTCGATGGCTCTTCGATCGCCGGCTGGAAGGGCATACAGGCTTCGGACATGCTGCTGATGCCTGATCCCGCAACCGCATATATCGATCCTTTCATGGATGAAAACACCATGGTGATCACGTGCGACGTGGTGGAACCGACCGACGGCAAGGGTTATGACCGCGATCCGCGCTCGATCGCCAAGCGTGCCGAGGCGTATCTTAAATCCACCGGCATCGGCGATACCGCCTTCTTCGGCCCGGAGCCCGAATTTTTCATATTTGACTCGGTCAACTGGCAGGTCGACATGTCCGGCTGCTTCTGCAAGGTGAATTCCGAAGAGGCCGCCTGGGCTTCCGCGGATAAGTTTGATGGCGGCAACATCGGCCATCGCCCAACCGTAAAGGGCGGTTACTTCCCGGTTCCGCCGGTCGACAGCTTGAACGACATCCGCGCCGCGATGTGCCTGGCTATGGAAGAGATCGGTATCGAAGTCGAGGTGCATCACCACGAAGTGGCGACCGCCGGCCAATGCGAAATCGGCACCAAGTTCAATTCACTGGTGCGCCGTGCAGACTGGACACAGGGTCTGAAATACGTGGTGCACAATGTCGCGCACCAATATGGCAAAACCGCGACCTTCATGCCCAAGCCTATCGTCGGCGACAATGGTTCCGGCATGCACGTGCACCAGTCGATCTGGAAAGACGGCAAGAATCTTTTTGCGGGCAACGGATATGCGGGCCTTTCTGAACTCGCGCTGTTTTACATCGGTGGCATCATCAAGCACGCGCGCGCGCTGAACGCGATCACCAATCCGCTGACCAATTCATACAAGCGTCTGGTTCCCGGCTTCGAGGCACCGGTCAAGCTGGCATATTCGGCGAAGAACCGCTCTGCCTCGATACGTATTCCCCACGTGCCCAACGACAAGGCGCGCCGCATCGAGGTGCGTTTTCCCGATCCGGGCGCCAACCCTTATCTCGCATTTACCGCGATGATGATGGCAGGCCTGGACGGCATACAGAACAAGATTCACCCTGGCGATCCGTCCGACAAGAATCTGTATGATCTGCCGCCGGAAGAAGATGCAAAGATCCCGACCGTGTGTTCCAGCCTGGAGCAGGCGCTGGATTACCTGGACAAGGATCGTGATTTCCTGACCCGCGGCGGCGTGTTCTCGAACGACTTCATCGATGCGTACATCGGATTGAGGATGGACGAGGTGACCCGGTTCCGCATGACGACACACCCGGTAGAGTTCGATATGTATTACAGCATCTAGTCCCTGCAGTTAATCGGGAACATTTGCAAACCTGACCAGAGCATCAAGGGCAGGTGACAAAACGGGGCTTGCGCCCCGTTTTGTTTTGCAATTGTTTGTCTGCATCCGGTGCTTGTCCTATACTTGCACTGTTTATTTTTACGGGAAACGATCATGAAACCTGCTCGATACCTGTTAGCGGTTCTGTGCATCAGTCCGCTTCTGGCGCATGCCGATATCTACAAGTCGGTGGATGAAAACGGGCATGTAACCTATTCCAGTTCGCCGTTGAAAGGCGGCAAGAAAATATATCTGGAGCCACTATCGACCATGATGCCGCCAGCCAAAGTGGACGAGCCGGCAGGCTTCCCGAAGGTGGATAGTGAAACTCAGCGGGGGCGGGATGATACCCGCCGCAAGATTCTGCAGGACGAGCTGAGTTCGGAGGAAACGCTGCTGGCAACGGCGCAGCAGAACCTCAGGGACGGCGAGGCAAATCCGGAAGTTTTCAAGGGAGCCGACGGGCATACCTATCGCAATGTTGCCAAATATGATGAGAAGATCAAACAGTTGAAGGACCAGGTCGATCTTCATCAGCAGAATGTCGACGCACTCAATGCCGAACTTTCCAAATTGAGCGATGAATAGGAATATCGCACAACCCGACTCCGACCCGACGCAGTCGTGAATCAAGCGGAATCAAAGCCCGGCATGCAGAATGTGGATGAATCGCCCGGCAGTGTAGCAAAGCAAAGTAAATGTAATTCGATAGCTCATCTGGCATGCTTTCTGCTCAGTATTTCATATGCCTGATTTTCCCCACCTTGCACTGGAGCACCTTGCCACCGCCGTCATCCTGCTGGATGAGGAGTCGCGCATCGCATATATAAACCCGGCCGCGGAAAACCTCTTCGACATCAGCGATAGAAACATGCATGGACTCCCGCTCCAGCAGGTATTCACCCACACCGAACAACTGGCCAGCGCGATGCAGCAGGCGGTGCAGAATAACGCCAGCTTTATCGAACACGACTTGACGCTGGGAACGCACGGGAACGGGAATGCCAAATTGCATTTGCGATGTGCGGCAACGCCGCTGCAATTTGGCAAGCTGTATTTGCTGCTCGAATTTCATCCCATGGACAGACCGCTCAAGCTGGCGCGCGAAGAGCAGATGCTCGACCAGACCCAGGCCAACCGATTGTTGCTGCGCAACCTGGCGCATGAAATCAAGAACCCGCTTGGCGGTATACGCGGCGCGGCGCAGCTGCTCGAACAGGAACTCGAAAAACCGGGCTTGCGCGAATACACGCAGGTTATCGTGCAGGAAGCGGATCGCTTGCGTTCGCTGATGGAAAAACTGCTTGCCCCGCAAAATGCCTCTCACGCCAGTGCGCTCAACATCCACGAAGTGCTGGAACGTGTGCGCAGCGTGGTCCTGGCCGAAAGGCCGGAGGGATTGAAGATAAAGCGCGACTACGATATCAGCCTGCCCGCGCTGGTTGGCGACAAGGAACAGCTGATACAGGTCATGCTCAATATCGTCCGCAACGCCGCGCAGGCGATGAACGGCAGCGGGTTGATCATTTTGCGCACGCGTGTGGCACACCAGGCGACCCTGATCAAAAGGCTCCACCGCCAGGCGGTGCGGGTGGAGATCATCGACAACGGGCCGGGCATACCCCCCGAACTGCAGGACAAGATCTTTTACCCCCTGGTGTCCGGACATACCGAAGGGCACGGCCTGGGATTGACGATCGCCCAGGACTTTGTCAGCCAGCATCACGGCATCATCGAATTTGACAGCGAGCCCGGGCGTACCCGCTTTACCGTGTTGCTTCCAATCCCCTAAAAGTTGGACGATAAACTTTGGACGCCTTTAGAAATTCGTTTGTCGGGATGAAGCGCAAGAAGCCGCGCAGCGAATGACGAGGCATATCAGATTGATAGACGAGAGACGAGCGAGCATGCGACAAAGCGATTCGCCCGAGAAATGAATTTATAGAGGTGTGCATGAAACCTGTTTGGATTATTGACGATGACCGTTCCATACGCTGGGTGCTCGAAAAGTCTCTGACCCGCGAGGATATCGAATTCAGGAGCTTTGCATCGGCGGACGATGCGCTGCACGCGCTGGGTGAAGGCGCGCCGCAGGTTGTCGTAAGCGATATCCGCATGCCGGGCAGTTCCGGACTGGATTTCCTGCAGACGCTGCACCAGCGCCATCCGCTGATTCCGGTCATCATCATGACCGCATATTCCGATCTGGAAAGCGCGGTTTCGGCTTTTCAGGGGGGCGCGTTCGAATACCTGCCCAAACCGTTCGACATCAACCACGCGGTGGAATTGATCAGGCGCGCGCTGGAGCAGAGCCGGCGCAAATCGGGCGAGACCGAGCAGGTTGAAGTCGATGCCGACATACTCGGCCAGGCGCCCGCGATGCAGGAAGTGTTCCGCGCGATCGGCAGATTGTCGCAATCCCATGCGACCGTGCTGATCAACGGCGAATCGGGCACCGGCAAGGAGCTGGTCGCAAGGGCGCTGCACCGCCACAGTCCGCGCGCCGACAAACCGTTCATCGCGATCAATACTGCAGCGATCCCCAAGGAACTGCTGGAGTCGGAATTGTTCGGCCATGAACGCGGCGCGTTTACCGGCGCTGCGACGACGCGGCGCGGACGCTTCGAGCAGGCAGAAGGCGGCACGCTGTTCCTCGATGAAATCGGCGACATGCCGGCCGACCTGCAAACCCGGTTGCTGCGCGTGCTGTCTGACGGCAACTTCTACCGCGTTGGCGGACACCAGCCGATCAAATCCAGCGTGCGTATCATTACCGCCACCCACCAGAATCTGGACGAGCGCGTCAAGCAGGGTCTGTTCCGCGAGGATCTGTTTCACCGCCTGAATGTGATCCGGCTGCGGCTGCCCCCGCTGCGCGAGCGGCGCGAAGACATCCCGCTGCTGGCAAAATACTTCCTGCAAAAAAGTGCGCGCGATCTGGCGGTCGATCAGAAAAAATTCAGCGATGCCACTTTGCAGCATCTGAGCGCGCAGAATTTTCCCGGCAACGTGCGGCAACTGGAAAACCTCTGCCACTGGCTGACGGTGATGACGCCATCGCAGATAGTCGAGATCGC
>JBAUQH010000124.1:0-9325 GCA_049580605.1 Gallionella sp.
GATAATGTCCGGCATCGACCTCAGCCAGGTGAGCTGGCGCTTTGCCAGTTGCCGAGTTGCGGCGATGCCGGTATCCAGCAGCTGGACGTGATCGATTTCCCCTTCCATGAATTGCCAGGCCTGGCGGTAACCGACACAGCGCATCGAGGTCATGTCCGGATGCAGCGGGTATTTCTCGCGAAGCATGCGCAGTTCATCCACCAAACCGAGTTTGAGCATGTCCTGGAAGCGCGTCACGATGCGTGCATGAAGTTGAACTCGGTCTGAGGGGACCAGTGAGACCGGAAGCACCCGGTAGGGAAGTTCGCGCGAAGTTTGCTGCCCGATCAGTTCGGACATCGGCTTTCCGCTGATGCGGTAGATCTCCATCGCGCGCTGGATGCGCTGGGTATCGGTCGGTTTGAGGCGCGCGGCTGTTTCAGCATCCACTTCCGCGAGCTGCTTGTGCAGGTGCATGATACCGTGCCGCGCGATCTCGGCATCGAGCACGGCGCGTACTGCCGGATCGGAGGGGGGGAGATCGTCGAGACCCTCGAGCAGGGCCTTGAAATACAGCATCGTGCCGCCGACCAGCAGCGGAATCCTGCCGCGCTGCGTGATGGCGGCCATCAATTTCAGCGCGTCATGGCGGAACGCGGCGGCGGAATAGGCATCGGTCGGATCGATGATGTCGATCAGGTGGTGCGGTGCGCGGGCGAGGGTTGCAATGTCCGGCTTTGCCGTGCCGATGACCATGTCGCGAAACACCAGCGCCGAATCCACGCTGATCAGTTCCACCGGCAGCCGCTGCGCCAGTTCCACCGCAATGCCGGTCTTGCCGCTCGCGGTCGGCCCCATCAGGAAGATCGCGGGCGGTAACTTTTGTACCTTGTACCTTGTACCCTGCACCTCGCCCATCACTGGCCGCGCATGAACATCTTGTCGAGTTCGTTCAGACCCAACTGGAACCATGTCGGGCGGCCGTGGTTGCACTGGCCGGAGCGTTCGGTCTGTTCCATCTCGCGCAGCAGCGCATTCATCTCGGTGATGCTCAGGATGCGGTTGGCTCGAACCGCGCCGTGGCAGGCGAGGCTGGCCAGCAATTCGTCGCGCCGTTCGGTCAGTGCGCGGCTTGCGCCGTACTCGCGCAGTTCGCCGATCACATCGTGGGCTGCGGCTTCCGCTTCGGATTGGCTGAGCATCACCGGCATGGCCCGCACCGCCAGCATATTCGGCGCAAGCACTGCAATATCGAAACCGAGTTTTGCCAGCGCGTCCTGTTCGGATTCAACGGTCGCGACTTCCAGCGCATCGGCATGAAAGCTCGCCGGAATCAACAGCGGCTGCGCGGCGATTCGTTCCGCATCCAGCGATGCCTTGAGTTTTTCATACACGATGCGCTCGTGGGCGGCATGCATGTCCACCACGATCAGGCCCTGTTCGTTCTGTGCGAGGATATAGACGCCCGATAGCTGGGCCAGCGCGAAGCCGAGGGGATATTCGGAATCCGGAATGGGCGGCGGGGGAAGCGTTGCGTCGGATGCGGGAGATTGATCCCCCGCCCCGGATTGCGTTGCCCACAGTCTATAGGTGGCTTGATGTTCTGCCGCGTCGAGCCGTATCGACTGCTGCGCCGTTACATATGCTGCGGGTTGAAGGGGCACGGCAGCGCGGTCGTCTTTGCCGCTTGCCGGAACGGCGAGGGCCTGTTGCAGCGTGTGGAAGATGAATTGATGTATTCCCTGGCTTTCGCGGAAGCGTATTTCGCTCTTGGCGGGATGCACGTTCACGTCGACCTGCCCGGGCGGCAATTCCAGAAGCAGCACATAGGCGGGATGGCGCTGGTGGTGCAGGATGTCCTGGTAGGCCTGTCTCAGTGCATGGCTGGCAACCTTGTCGCGCACGAAGCGGCCGTTCACGAAAAAATACTGCGCATCGCGGTTTGCTCTGGAATAGGCGGGCAGCGCGGCCAGTCCTTGCAATGACACATTTTGCGTACTGCGCGAGACGGTCACCGCGGCATGCCCGAATTCCGCGCCAAGCACGGCTGCGACGCGGCTCTGCGCAGCCAGTTCGCTTTGCCCGGCCGGTAACTGCCAGATAATGCGCCCATTGTGCTGCAGCGAGAACGCGATGTCGGGACGGGACAACGCGATGCGCTTGAAGGCTTCCTCGCACCAGGCGAACTCGGTGGCCTCGGATTTCAGGAATTTGCGCCGCGCCGGTGTATTGAAATACATCTCCCTTATTTCTACCGTGGTGCCATGGTCATGGCTGGCCGGCGCGGGTTCGCCGTGACGTCCGTCGGCCGCTTCGATTTTCCAACCGTGCGCTTCAGAAACGGTTTGACCGTGCGTTATGGTCCGGCTGATCAGCGCCAGCCGCGAAACGGCCGCCATGCTCGCCAGCGCTTC
Organism: Gallionella sp.; assembly: GCA_049580605.1. Lineage (GTDB taxonomy): Bacteria > Pseudomonadota > Gammaproteobacteria > Burkholderiales > Gallionellaceae > Gallionella. Next base: position 2,394 of record JBAUQH010000124.1, read on the forward strand.
GCCGCGAAAGCCCATACTGGCAACCTGCTGCAGATCGTCCAGGGTTGCGATCTTGCTGGTCGCGTGTCGCATCAGTGCCAGCGGCAGTTCGTCCCTGGGGATACCCCTGCCGTTGTCGCGCACCCGCAGCAGCTTGACGCCGCCGCTTTCCAGCTGCACCGAGATATCGGTTGCGCCGGCATCAAGGCTGTTCTCCAGCAGTTCCTTCAGCGCGGCGGCCGGACGCTCGATGACCTCGCCGGCCGCGATTTGATTGATGAGCAGTTCGGGTAACAGGCTGATACCAGGCATCGATTTGAACAACGTAATGATGACGGCGAATTATAACGGAGAAGCAGATACGATTTTCCGGTACGCGTTAGCTGCGTAATGTTTCCGGCGCAATCGGGACTGAATTTGCGTGCAGTTATCCGGTTGTTTGCCGGCTTGACTTTTGGTTGATTCGGGTGCTGAATTCGTACTTGTAGTTGACCATATTACTCGCGTTTAAACGAGTCCTCGTGTTTAACCAAGTCTAGGAGAACGTCATGAAAGCACTGAATGGTTTGGCCGCCGGTTTGGCGCTGTTCGCTTTGGCAAGTCCCGTTTTCGCTGCAGATTCAGCAGGTTCGATCAGCATCACCGCCCCGGCAAACGGCGCAATGCTGCAGAGCGGCAGCGGAAACAAGCTTGAATTCAATGTGCATCTGGGCCCGAACGGCAATCACGTTCATATCTATGTTGACGACCAGAGTCCGATCATTGACCGGGATATCCATAATTGCCCGTGCAGCATCGTCTTGCCGACGCTGTCGCCCGGCAAACATACCATCGCGGTCAAGGAGGCAACCGTCAGCCATGCCCTGACCGGTGTCGAGGGGATGACCACGGTAACGGTGAAGTAGCAGGCAAGTCCAGCAGTGCAGAATCTGATTTATGCGCTGATACAGGTCATACATAATTTCGGTGCCGCAACCGTGGTCGGCACGGCCACAGCGGCTATCTGGCTTGCGCACGGCAATGCCGGGGTTCGGCACCGACTCTCATTGCTGATGGCTTTGGCCTGGGCCGTCCAGGCAGCGAGCGGCGTGTTGTTTGGCGCCACTACCTATTTTTTCGAGAAGAGTCTGCCGGATATCCACGGTGTCGCGGTGGATGCACTTCTGGTCAAGACAGCTTGTGCAATCGCCGGATTTGTTCTGGCGATTGCCTTTCTAAGGCGCGGCGGTGACTGGAGCGCAACAAAACAACTTCTAGCCTGGCGCACGCTGCTCTCGCTCGGCGCGATTGCGCTGGCCTCTGCCGCGTTCCTGCGCTGGTTTTCCTGAAGACAAAATCCAGCTACAGCTTGAAGTCTGTTTTCCATATTCACGGTCAACATAGTGCAGGTATAATCGCACCGCGCCAGGAATTGTTCGGGGCAATAATTTCTGTCCGGGCATAAAACTACAGTAAAAATACAGGAGAGGAATATGCGCATAGGCATACCTGCGGAGACAAGCGCTGGGGAAAAGCGGGTTGCGGCGGTGCCGGATGTCGTTGAGAAGCTCGTCAAGCTGGGTTTCAAGGTCGCAGTTGAATCAGGTGCCGGAGCAGGGTCGAATTTCGGTGACGATACCTACCTCGCCGCCGGGGCCGAAATCATCGCTGGTGCCCCCCAGTTGTGGGCAGCTTCCGATATCGTATTGAAGGTAGCCGTCCCGACAAGTGCCGAAGTTGAGTTGATGCGCGAGGGCGGCACATTGATCGGTTTCATCTGGCCCGCGCAGAATCCGGAGTTGATGCAACAACTGGCAGCTAAAAAAGTCACGGTGCTGGCCATCGACTGTCTGCCGCGCCAGCTTTCCCGCGCCCAGAAGATGGACGCGTTGACCTCTCAGGCTGGCGTAGCCGGCTACCGGGCGGTCATTGAGGCCGCCAACGTCTTTGGTCGCTTTTTCAACGGCCAGATAACGGCTGCGGGCAAGGTTCCGCCGGCCAAGGTATTCATCGCCGGTGCCGGCGTGGCCGGTCTGGCGGCGATCGGTACTGCAGCCGGTTTGGGCGCGATCGTGCGTGCCAACGACACCCGTGCCGAAGTTGCCGACCAGGTCAAGTCGCTGGGCGGCGAATTCGTGAAAGTCGAATATGAGGAAGAAGGATCAGGTGGCGGCGGATACGCCAAGGTGATGAGCGAGGGCTTCCTGCAGGCCCAGCGCGATATGTACGCCAAACAGGCCAGGGAAGTGGACATCATCATCACGACCGCGCTTATTCCGGGCAAGCCAGCACCCAGACTGATCACCGCCGAGATGGTGCAGAGCATGAAACCGGGTAGTGTCATCGTCGACATGGCGGCGGAGCGGGGTGGTAATTGTGAACTAACCGAACCCGGCAAGGCAGTGGTAAAGCACGGCGTGACAATCGTCGGTTATACCGACCTGAATAGTCGTTTGGCCAAGCAATCTTCCACGCTGTATTCAAACAATCTGTTCCGTCTGACCGAGGAGTTGTGCAAGACCAAAGACGGCACCATCAACGTCAACATGGAGGACGATGCGATCCGCGGCCTTACTGTGATCAAGGATGGCGAAATCACCTGGCCGGCGCCCGCACCGAAGTTGCCAGCCGCCGCGGCCAAACCGCCCACAGCCAGCAAATCTGTGCCGGCTCCGGCACATGGCCGTGCAGGCGCTCCGACATCGGCCGGAAAGACGGCAGTCTTGTTCGGCGTTGCTGCGCTGCTTTTCCTGCTCATCGGTGCATACGCGCCGGCAGCGTTCCTTGGACACTTCACTGTGTTCGTGCTCGCGTGTTTCGTCGGTTACATGGTGGTGTGGAATGTCACTCCGGCGCTGCACACCCCATTGATGAGCGTGACCAATGCGATCAGCAGCATCATCGCCATCGGTGCGCTGGTGCAGATCGCGCCGCCACTGGCGTTCGGGCTTGGCCGCCCGGATGGATGGATACACTGGTTGGCGGTGGTGGGTATCGCGCTCACCGCGGTCAATATGTTCGGTGGCTTCGACGTTACAAGACGCATGCTGTCGATGTTTCGCAAACAAGGATAAACAAACATGTCAGCAACTTTGGCAACGGTTTCATATATCGGTGCGATCATTCTCTTTATCCTGAGCCTGGGCGGTCTGTCCAACCCCGAATCTTCGCGGCGCGGCAATCTATACGGCATAATAGGTATGACTATCGCGGTACTGGCGACGGTATTCGGCCCGCGTGTTTCTATGGCCGGCATTCCGTGGATCATCGCCGCAATGGTGGTGGGGGGCAGCGTCGGAATCTTTGCCGCGCGCAAGGTACAAATGACGCAGATGCCGGAACTGGTCGCACTGATGCATAGCCTGGTCGGTCTCTCTGCCTGTCTGATTGGCTACGCCAATTACATCGACCCGATGGCGGCACTGAATTTGTCCAGTGCTGAAAAGGCGATCCACGAGATCGAAGTCTATCTTGGCATTCTGATCGGCGCAGTGACCTTCTCCGGTTCCCTCATTGCTTTCGGAAAACTGTCGGGAAAGATCGGCGGCAGGCCGCTGTTGCTGCCGGGGCGTCACTTCATGAATCTGCTGGGCCTGCTGGTCGTAATCGCGTTCGGCTGGCAGTTCCTGCATGCTGAAACGATCAGTGCGGGCATGACAGGCCTGACCGTGATGACGGTGATCGCCTTGCTGTTCGGCATCCATATGGTGATGGCGATCGGCGGTGCCGACATGCCGGTGGTGATCTCGATGCTGAACTCCTATTCCGGCTGGGCGGCAGCGGCAACCGGCTTCATGTTGAACAACGACCTGCTGATCGTCACCGGTGCATTGGTGGGGTCCAGCGGTGCGATCCTTTCATACATCATGTGCCGCGCGATGAACCGCAACTTTATCAGCGTCATTGCGGGCGGATTCGGTTCCGGAGGCGGCAAGCCAGCCAAATCCGGCGGTGATGGACAGCCGGCGGGCGAAGTGGTCGCCATCAGTGCAACAGAGACGGCAGATCTTTTGCGCGACGCCAAGAATGTGATCATCGTGCCGGGGTATGGAATGGCAGTGGCCCAGGCGCAGCACGCGGTCAATGAGATCACGCAGTTTTTGCGCGAAAAAGGCGTCAACGTGCGTTTCGGTATCCATCCGGTTGCCGGCCGCATGCCTGGTCACATGAACGTGTTGCTGGCCGAAGCCAAGGTGCCATACGACATTGTGATGGAGATGGATGAAATCAATGAGGACTTTCCGGATACCGACGTCGCCATGGTGATCGGTGCAAACGACATCGTTAATCCGGCTGCGCAAGAAGAACCCGGCAGTCCCATCGCCGGCATGCCGGTTTTGGAAGTCTGGAAAGCCAAGACCTCCATCATGATGAAGCGCAGCATGGCTACCGGCTATGCGGGTATAGAGAATCCGCTGTTCTACAAGGAAAACAACCGAATGTTGTTCGGCGATGCCAAGAAAATGCTGGAAGAAGTTTTGATTGCGCTGAAAGCATAACCGGGCCATAGACAAGGAAATATGGGACAAGTAAATAATAAAGGGCCGCTGATGCGGCCTTTTTTTATTTGCGGGCAGATTTATCTGGCAGCTCGCGGCGCATTGAACACCAGCAATGCCCCGAGCAGGCTTTGTATCAGGTAAATGATGCTGGACACCCCATGCAGCATCTTGAACCGGCCGGCAAATGCGCTGTGCATCACATCCTGGGGCAGCGCCTGTAACTTTAGGCCGGTCATGACCGGCTGGATTCCGAACTGCAGCACCACCGTGATCAGCAGCATTGCCGCTGCGATCCTGAACAGCGCCTGCCGGAACGAAGCGCGCCCTGCCGTGCCGAATTGCCATGCCAGCAGGTATGCTCCGCAGGCCAGGCCCAGATAATTTACCAGCGTGAACATCTGTCCGGCCAGCATGCCAGCCAACTGCCGGTCCGGCTGTCCGTAAAACAGCACCGGCACGGCAAGATAGCCGACTGCCCAAACGGCGCCTACCCAGGCGGGAACCAGAAGCGATGCAAGTTTTCCGGCAAGATTATTCATGGAATCTAGGGTAGCACAGTCGTATCCCGGAACAAGTGCGAAAATGTTACCACTGGACAATGCCGTTGCGCTGTCCTACCCTGATAATCATATCCGGGAAATGGTCATGCGAAGTGGCGATGAATTGCACCGTTACCTGCGACAAGACATTGAGCAGGCAGCATGCAAACGCGATGCGGCAGTCATGCGTCCTGAATTCGTCGTGCTGCATATTCACGAACTGGGCAAAACCATGACCGGGAAGATCCTGCCGGTGGCCTCCATGCTTGCTGTCTTGTAACAGGAAGCTTCGCTGCTCAATGTCGCACATGAAGTTTAGGAAAATACCCGGAAATGATCGATGATTACCGGTAGAACTACTCGGAAATAAAGATGACACTGATGCCCGTCTGGTCTGAACAAGTGAAATTCCTTGTCGGCATATTTGCGATCCTTAATCCTTTTGGAGCGATCCCGATCTATCTAAGCATGATGACGGACCGCCGCCCCGAGGTGATGCACCGCACCGCTTTCAAGGCATCCGTTGCCGTGGCGATCATACTGACGCTTTCGGTATGGACGGGCGATAGCCTGCTGTCGTTTTTCGGAATCGGCGTCCCGGCGTTCCGTATCGCGGGCGGGCTGCTGGTGCTGCTGATTGCCATCGCAATGTTCGGCGCGAAAACCAGTCCGGCACAGCATACCGAAGCGGAGCAGGCAGAGGGGGAAACAAAAGACGACATCGCGGTGGTTCCGCTGGCGATCCCGCTGCTGGCCGGTCCGGGTGCAATCAGCCTGGTAATCGTCGATGCCCATCAGGCGGGCAACCTGACGCACAGGATCATGTTCAGTACCGGGATTGTCGGTGTCACGGTGATCGTCTGGCTGGTGTTGCGGCTGGCCGAACCGATCGGCAAGCGTCTCGGCACGGGCGGGCTGAATATCGCGACGCGAGTGATGGGGCTGATACTCGCCGCGATGGCGGTGCAATTCATGGCGGACGGGGTACTGGCGTTATTTCCCGGCTTGTCCCATTGACAGGGATGCCACGCGGAAATGCGGGTTAAGGCTGGTCCTGGCTGGCCGCCTTCTGCAATTCGGTCAGGCCACCCGGAACCCGGGCTACCGTTTGTGGGGTATCGATCTTGCTCTGGGCCCAGTCCACCGTCCATCCCACTCCCCATGACATCAGGGACGCAAGTACTACGACCATCACGCCGCGCGTCATGCCCTTTGGTATTCCCTGCGCGTCCAGGTAATTGTTCAGAAACCAGGCCGCCACAAAAAACACGATCGTCGATATGGTCAGGTTGAGCATGGCGGGATCGATATCAACATGGGTTTATGCTGTACGGGCAGGGTCAGAATGCGTATGCGGTCTGGTAGTTGTCGCCCACCGCCACGTAGCCGAAACCGCTGCTGATCAGCGGATTCATGCAGGATGTGCCGGTAGTGCAAGCCGATACGCCGGTACTGGCGGATGCGGTCCAGTCATGCCCGTTGATGCTGGTATAGGTATTGCCATTACTGTCCATGGCCACGAACTGGGCCGACGAGATGAATCCCAGCCAAGGGTCAACAGCAGGTGCGGTGGTATAGGCGGTGGCAGTCTCGACACCGCGTGGCTCGACGGTCACGCCGACAAAATTAGGCAGCAGTCCAGTTGTTATATCTAAAGGTACTGTGTTTCCAGAGATATCATCGGTCGATCCCACTAGAGTCCATCTACCGTTATGATTGTAGCTGTCAGTGGTCACGATGGTACCGTTGTCACCGACCGCGACATAGATGGAGCCGTATGCTGTCGCAATGGCTGCAACCTGGCGCAGGTTTTGGGTAGTTGGGGATGTTGATACTGGCTGCGGATATGAGGTTGGTAGTGAATACGGTAACGAAACCCAGCTACCGCCATTGGTTATAATCGTGCCTTGATCACCCACCGCGACCCAGTAGC
>JBAUQH010000125.1:0-1765 GCA_049580605.1 Gallionella sp.
CGTCCAGCAACACCTCTGCCGCGAACACCTGCTCGGCATCCACTTTGTCGAAGCGGTATAGGTGATTGCAGAACTCGCAGCGCACCTCCACCCTGCCCTGCTCGGCCAGCACCGACTGCACCTCGTCCCAGCCGAGCATCTTCATCATGCGCGCCACCCGTTCGCGCGAGCAGGTGCACCGGAACGCCACAGGATGGGCTTTGAACAGGCGCACATCCTCCTCGCCGTACAGCCTGCGGATCAATTCCAGCGCAGGCAGGCCGAGCAGCTCTTCGCGCTGCAACGTATCGGTCAGCATCGTCACGCGCTGCCATATGTCGGCATCGCTGTCTTCATCCAGCCCGGCGACGGCATGGCCGCCATCGCCCGGCATCTTCTGCAGCAGCAGCCCCGCCGCGCCCTGCGCATCCGCCGCCAGCCACAGCCGCGTCTCCAGCTGATCCGAGCGCAGCATGTAGTTCTGCAACACCTCGGCCACGCTGCCGCCGTCCAGTTCCACGATGCCCTGATAGGTCTGCCCGCCATCGCGCGGATCCAGCGTGATCACGAAACGCCCGTCGCCGACCATCTGCGCAAAACCGATCTCGTCCAGCTCGCCCTGCCATTTCGCGGTGGCGCGCACATTCAGCTCGCCGTCGCACTCGACCACCAGCAGCTTCACCGGCCCCCGCCCCTGTATCTGCAGGATCAGCGAACCTTTCAGCTTCAGCGTCGCCGCCAGCAGCACCGCCGCCGCCATCAGCTCGCCCATCACCGCGCGCAACGCCGGGGGATAGTCGTGCCGCTCCAGCACCGCGCGCCAGGCATCATCGAGATGCACCAGCTCGCCGCGCACATGGGATTGTTCGAACAGGAAACGTTGCAGGGAATCGGGATGAGGTTTCAGGTTGTGCGATTTCATGGGGCGAAATGATAACAAACAGACATGTGAGTTTCGAATGCGACTAGTGGCATGGGTGATTCGCGGCGTGTGCCCGGCACGTGTTCTTCACGAATTACGACTTAATCAAATAACTGCTCCATCAACTCATCTCGCCCGATTTTTTGCGCCTCGGCCACATCGCCGAGAATGGCGGAGAGTGTGCCTATGCGCAACGGATCATGCAGCGGGATAGTGACGTGATGCTGATGCGGGGCTTCGCAAGTCAGGCGCACATGGCTTCCTGTCTGGCGCGTTTGTCGATAACCCAGTTTGCTCAGACGCTTGACCAGCGCGGCACCGGTTAAATCGCGCGGCAATCTCATGCCGCCAATATTTCTTCCTGAACGATATGCAGGCGTATCACTTTGGGCATATCGCTTTCATCGAAATGGCAGTGCACGGCGTCTTGCACCATTTTGCGCAGCTCGGGCAAGGTATCTGCCTCGGAGAAGATTGACTCACCCAACGCCCGTGCGGTATAGCCGCCTTCGGGTGCTTGCTCTACGAGAAAAAGGATTTCACTCATTACTGCCTCCTTAATCAATCTGGATCATGCGCCAGTATAGTCTGAAACTGTGTATTACGTCAGGAACGCGGCCTTATCTCTTCGCTGCGGAGCTCTTGTATACTTCACCCACATCAACACTCACTGCTACCCGCCATGAGCAAATCCGCACCAGACCGCACCGCCGCCCTTGAACTCATCGACTATATCGACGCCAGCCCGAGCCCCTGGCACGCGGTGGCGAGCGCCGAGGCGCGCCTGCTGAAAAACGGCTTTACCCGGCTGGAAGAGGATGCGCGCTGGCAACTCGCGACGGGCGGGCGCTATTACGTGGTGCG
>JBAUQH010000126.1:0-2869 GCA_049580605.1 Gallionella sp.
GCTGTGCGCCGCCGCCACCGGAACCGATACCGGCGGCTCGATACGCCAGCCAGCCGCGCTATGCGGGATTTCCGGCATCAAACCGAGCTACGGCACGGTGTCGCGCTACGGGATGATCGCGTTTGCCTCCAGCCTGGACCAGGCCGGTCCGATGGCACGCAGCGCGGAAGACCTGGCATTGCTGTTGAACGTGATGACCGGCTTCGACCCGCGCGATTCCACCAGCCTGCAACGCGACAAGGAGGACTACACGCGCGATCTGAATAAACAGGTGACCGGGAACAAGCCGCTGGCCGGCCTGCGCATCGGGCTGCCCGGGGAATTCTTCGCCGAGGGACTGGCGCAGGACGTCGCTGCTCGCGTGCACGCGGCGCTCGATGAATACAAGAAATTGGGTGCGACCCTCGTCGATATCAGCCTGCCGAATTCCCGTCTGGCGGTGCCGGCCTATTACGTGCTGGCCCCGGCGGAAGCTTCCAGCAACCTGTCGCGCTACGATGGCGTGCGCTACGGCTATCGCGCACCGGAATACACCGACCTCACCGACATGTATGAAAAAAGCCGCGCGCAGGGCTTCGGCGCGGAAGTGAAGCGCCGCATCATGATCGGCACTTACGTGCTGTCGCACGGTTATTACGATGCGTATTACCTGCAGGCGCAGAAGATCCGCCGCCTGATCGCGCGGGATTTCGACGATGCATTCAAACGATGCGACGTGATCATCGGACCGACCAGTCCATCCACCGCATTCAAACTCGGCGAGAAGTGCGACGATCCGGTGCAGATGTACCTGTCCGATGTCTACACCATCGCGGTGAACCTGGCCGGACTTCCCGGCATGTCGATCCCGGCCGGATTCGGCAGCAACGGCCTCCCGGTCGGGCTGCAGATCGTAGGCAACTATTTCGGCGAAGCACGCATGCTGAACGTCGCGCACCGGTACCAGCTGGCGACCGATCATCACGATTGCGCGCCGCAAAACATCGGGCTGCAGGGAATATGAGCATGGAATGGGAAATCGTGATCGGACTGGAAGTGCACACCCAGCTCTCGACCAGCAGCAAGATATTCTCGGGCGCCTCCACCGCCTATGGTGCCGAACCGAACACCCAGGCGGATGCTGTCAGCATCGCGCTGCCCGGCGTGTTGCCGGTGCTGAACAGGGGCGCGGTGGAACGCGCGATCAAGTTCGGCCTGGCGATCGGCGCGCATATCGCGCCGCGCTCGGTGTTTGCGCGCAAGAATTACTTCTATCCGGACCTGCCCAAGGGATACCAGATCAGCCAGTTCGAACTGCCGGTGGTGGGGATGGGTGCGCTGACGATACAGGTCGAACCGCTGTCGGGAAACGCAAAACCTTACGAAAAGGTGGTGCGCATCACCCGCGCCCACCTCGAGGAAGACGCCGGCAAGTCGCTGCACGAGGATTTCCAGGGCATGACCGGCATCGACCTGAACCGCGCCGGCACACCGCTGCTGGAGATCGTTTCTGAGCCCGACATGGCATCGGCGGCGGAGGCGGTGGCCTATGCCAAAACTCTGCATTCGCTGGTGCGCTGGATCGGCATCTGCGACGGCAACATGCAGGAAGGTTCGTTCCGCTGCGATGTGAACGTGTCGGTGCGCCGTCCCGGCGGGCCGCTCGGCACGCGGCGCGAGATCAAGAACCTGAACTCGTTCAAGTTCATGCAGCAGGCGATCGACTACGAAGTGCAATGGCAGACCGACACGCTGGAAAACGGCGGCAAGATCCAGCAGGCCACCGTGCTGTTCAATCCGGATACCGGCGAGACGCGCATGATGCGCAGCAAGGAAGAGGCGCACGACTACCGATATTTCCCCGACCCCGACCTGTTGCCGCTGGACATCACGCCCGCGATGCTGGAACAGGCGCGCGCATCGTTGCCGGAACTGCCGCAAGCTAAACGTGCGCGTTATATGAACGACTTCGGACTGTCGTCGTACGACGCCGGCATCCTGACATCGTCGCGCGGGCTGGCGGATTTCTTCGAAGCCGCTCTGGACCGAATTCCGGGGCAGGCCAAGACGTGCGCCAACTGGGTCATCGGTGACGTCAGCGCGCAGCTGAACCGCGACGGACTCGACATCGCGCAATGCCCGATCACGCCGCAACAACTCGGTGGCATGCTCAGCCGCATCGCCGACGGGACGATCTCCAACGCCGGCGCCAAGGAAGTGTTCCGCACGATGTGGACGGATCGCGGGGATGCCGATGCGATCATCGATGCCAAGGGTCTGAAACAGGTTTCGGATGCGGGAACAATCGAGAAGATCGTCGACGGGATCATCGCCGCCAATGCCAACAAGGTTGCGGAATACCGCGGCGGCAAGGACAAGCTGTTCGGATTCTTCGTCGGCCAGGCCATGAAGGCCAGCAAAGGCCAGGCCAATCCGGCGCAGGTGAACGATATCCTGAAGAAGAAGCTAGCCGGATAGAACCCGCTCCAAACAACTGCGCTTGCCATCATGCGCCCCGGCGTAACACAAGACGGCTGCGCTCGCTACGTTTGGAACAGGTTCGAATTATTCTTTCTTGCGCGACTTGTGCGGGGCATGTGCGAACAGCATGTCGTAAAGCCGGTTCGGCAGCAGTTTCAGCACGCGCCCGACCAGCGCCATCTGCCACGGCACCACGGCAAACGATTTCCCGCTTTCGACCACGCGCGCCATGCGCCGCGCAGCCTCATCGGCGTCAAGCATGAACGGCATCGGATAGCGGTTGATGTCGGTCATCGGCGTGCGGATGTAGCCGGGGCAGATCGTCACCACCTTCACGCCGCTGCCGCGCATCTCGATGCGCAGGCTTTCCAGATAGGAGATCAGTGCGGCCTTGGAGGCGGAGTAGGCG
>JBAUQH010000127.1:0-2558 GCA_049580605.1 Gallionella sp.
GCAGCCGGTGCCGATTTCCAGCACGCGGCCGAGCGGGCGATCCGCTCCGTCGCCGGCGGCACGCAGCACCTCGATCATGCGCGCGACAATATAGGGCCGGGAAATGGTCTGGTTGTAGTTGATCGGCAACGACACGTCATCGTAGGCGCGGCTTGCAAGTGCCTCATCGACGAACAGGTGGCGCGGCACTTCAAACATCGCCGCGAGCACGACCTCATCCCTGATACCCTGTTCGCGCAGCCGCTCGATCAGGCGAGCGCGGGTGCGCTGCGATGTCATGCCGATGCCGCTGAGACTGTTATTCATCTGATCCCGGTCGTCTAAACTGTGGCCAGCCAACCGCGTACTGCATCGATCTGGCTGTACTGGGTAAGATCGATCTGCAGCGGAGTCAGCGAGACGTGCCGTTGTGCAACCGCGTGGAAATCCGTTCCCTCCCCCGCATCCTGCGCCTTGCCTGCCGCACCGACCCAATACACGGCTTCACCATGCGGGTTGCTGGCCTTGACCACCGGCTCGGCTTTATGCCGCTTGCCCAGCCGTGTTACATCTATCCCCCGCAACTGGTCGTGAGGCAGATCCGGCACATTCACGTTGAGCAGCCAGGGATGGCTGTGCGTCTGTCTGGCAAAGCGCTGCACCAGTTCGGCGGCGATTCTGGCAGCCGTTTCGTAGTGGGCGTATTCCTTGCCGACCAGTGAAACCGCTATCGACGGAATGCCGAGCAGGAATCCTTCCATTGCCGCAGCGACCGTACCGGAATATATCGTGTCGTCTCCCATATTCGCACCGGCGTTGATGCCGGATACCACCATGTCGGGCTGATAGTCGAGCATGCCGGTGACCGCAAGATGCACGCAGTCGGTCGGCGTGCCATTGACGTAATGGAAGCCGTTGGCAGCGCGCCGAAACTTGAGCGGACGGTCCAGGGTCAGCGAATTGCTGGCGCCGCTGCGGTCGCGCTCGGGGGCAACCACGACAATTTCGGCAATCTTCTCCAGGTGTTCGGCAAGGCTGGCCAGACCGGGCGAAAAATAGCCGTCGTCATTACTGATCAGGATACGCATAGGAAATCAGGGATGAACATAGATGATCTGTGCGATTGTGCCATAAGCCAGGGATGAATGGTGGTAACCGCGATCCGGCTTTCAGCCAGCGCGGTCAAACCTCCAGAGATAAGTTGCGACCCGGGCAGGAAGACCAGTCCGATCACGGAAGCCAGCGTCAGCACCCCGTCCGAATGCCACATCCCGGATACTTGCCGAAGCGGCAGCGCTCGCAACCTTGCGCTTGAAGGAGAAAGATGCGTGCGGGGAAGTTGATCGGACATTGGAGTTAAAAAAGCAAACCGGCGGATAATCGAAGCTAAAGCAGCCAGACCGGCTTGTCTGCCGACATGGCAGAATTACCGAACCTCGGCAAACGCGATTATCCGTTCGGCATGGTGGATATGCCGTGGCGAGCGGATTCCGAAATTCCGCCCTGGACAGGCGACCCATGACAAATCAAATTGCCATAGTCGAAACCCGCATCGTTGAGGTCCGTCAGCTGAAGGTGCTGGCGAACTGGCTGGCTTGCTCGGCCTGTTCGGCAACTCGCACGATGATCTCATCCGAGCGTTCCGGATCTATGCCCAGTGCTTGCCAGTCCTCAGGAGTGATAGTGACATCGACGAGTTCCGGGAAACCGGATGACGGCAACAGTTTCTCCGCAAGATTAATGATTCGCGCCAATGGTCTGGCGGCATCGCTTTTTTGCACTTCGTGGTGGCATCGGATCGCAGTGACGATCTCTTCCGGGAGGTTCCAGTGACGAGCCAGTTCTGCACCCAGCTCGTCGTGGGTAAGCCCGACCACCTCCATTTCGAGTTCCACAGCCAGACGATTCGGTTCAGTGATCATGCGGGTTTGCAATTCGTCGCTGCGCTCGACATCGAGATGGGCAAGCACCGAATAGCCGACATCATGCAGCATGCCCGCAAGGAAAGTCAGGTCATCGTTGACGCGCATCTTCGCCGGCATCGCACTGACTATAGCCAGCATCGCAAACGCAACACCCATATTGTGTTCCCACAAGGCAGGAATATTCAGCCGTCCTACCGGCTTGTTCATCTGCGACAGCAGGGCGAGTCCCGTGGCTACCGACTGCACTTTTTTCAAGCCCAGCAGCAAGGATGCATCCTTGACCGAGCTGATCTTCCTGGAAGAGCCGACCAGCGGGGAATTGGCCAGGCCAATAATCTTTGCCGAAATGAGCGGGTCCTGCGCGATTAACAACAGCATCTGCTGTTCGTCTTTGTCAGTATCAAGTTTCAGCGCAAGCAGCTTCTGCGCTATGACCGGCATGGCAGGCAACGAGTCGAGTCTGCCAACCGCCTTCCTCAAATCAATTAAAGGATGGGTGTCCATGTTTATTTATGATTTCTCCATGCATTGCAAGAGGGCATGCTGCAGGCCATTGCAATAATCCGTAAGTTTGGCCGATATTTTGCATTCCCGCAAAACCGGTAACAGGTCCGATTTTCACATTCTGAAATTACAACACAATTCTGCCCGCCC
>JBAUQH010000128.1:0-13144 GCA_049580605.1 Gallionella sp.
CATAATGGGTTCGGCCTGCATACTCCTGGAGCTGGAGGAAAGCGGCCGGCAGCGCAAAGTGCTGATCTCCTGCGATCTGGGTAACAGCGGCCGCCCCCTGCTGCGCAGTCCCGCGCATCCGCCACAAGCCGACGTTGTGGTGATGGAAACCACCTACGGCGACCGCTTGCACAAACCCTTCCAGCCATCGGTCGAAGAACTTTATGAAACGATAACCGATACCTTCAAGCGGGGAGGCAATGTGGTCATTCCGACCTTCGCGCTGGAACGGGCTCAGGAACTGCTGTACTTCCTGCGCGAGGGCATGGCAGCGAACCGGCTGACGCGGTCGATACAGGTGTTCCTGGATTCGCCGATGGCGATCTCGGCGACCGAGATATTCGGGCGCCACCCGGAATGCTACGAACCGGAAACTGCCGAATTGTTTCGCGAGGGGCGCGATCCGTTCCATTTGCCGGGTCTCCATTTCACCCGCGAATCGGCGGCATCCATTGCGATCAATAATATCGGCGGCGGCGCGGTGATCATGGCCGGCTCCGGAATGTGCACCGGCGGCCGGATTCGCCACCATCTGCAGAATAATATTTCGCGTGCGGAATGCAGCATATTGTTCGTCGGTTACGCTGCCACAGGCACGCTTGCCCGAAACGTCATCGACGGGGCAAAGGAAGTCAGGATCTACGGGGAAAAAATACCGGTGCGCGCCAAAATCCATACCATCAACGGATTTTCCGCGCATGCAGACCAGGCTGAACTGCTCGCCTGGCACGGGCAGACCGGCCATCCAGAACGCACCTATCTGGTTCATGGCGACGAGCAGGTCATGCGGCAGTTTGCAGGCCGCCTGATACAAACCGAAGTGGTGATGCCGGAACAGAACCAGACGTTTGCAATTTAACATCGCCCAATACCGATCGGGACCATGTGCGATAACGGAAGGCAATGATGAAATACGCAGGACCACACATCGCGACGATCAACGGCGGCTCGTCGAGCATCAAGTTCGCGCTGTTCGAATGCGGCAGCCCGCTGAAGAAAATCCTCGAGGGCGAGATCGGACGGATCGGACTGCAGCAGTCCGTGCTGCGCATGAACGGGCGGGATCCCGCGGATAATTTCTCCAGGCCGGTGACGGCTCCGGACCACCAGGCCGCGACGGCAATGCTGATCGATATCATCGAGGCGCGCAGCGGGCACAACGCGCTGGCTGCGGTGGGGCACCGCGTGGTGCACGGCGGGCCGAATTACAGCCAGCCGATGCAGATCACGCAGGCAATGATAAAGGACCTGCGCAAGCTGAGTTCATTCGATCCCGACCACATGCCCGAGGAAATCCTGCTGATCGAGGCTTTTAATCGCCGCTTTCCCGCGGTGCCGCAAGTCGCGTGTTTCGACACTGCGTTCCACCACGACCTGCCGCGAGTCGCTCAGATGCTGCCCATCCCGCGCCGCTACGAGGCGCGGGGATTGAGGCGCTACGGATTCCACGGATTGTCGTATGCATACCTGATGGAGGAACTGGCGCGCGAAGCCGGAGCCGACGCAGCCCGCGGACGGATCATCCTGGCCCACCTCGGCAATGGCGCGAGCCTCGCTGCGGTGCACAACGGAAAGAGCATAGACACCAGCATGGGGTTCACCCCGGCCGCCGGCGTGCCGATGAGCACCCGTTCCGGCGATCTCGATCCCGGACTGGTCTGGTACCTGGCGCGCACCGAGAAAATGAGCGCAAAACAATTCAACGAGATGACCAATGCCCGCTCCGGCCTGCTCGGCATATCCGAAACCAGTTCCGACATGCGCGATCTGCTCGAGCATGAATCCGGGGATGTCCGCGCCGCGGAGGCGGTCGCGCTGTTCTGCTACCGGGTCAGGAAGTGCATCGGCGGCTATGCCGCGGTATTGGGCGGGCTCGACACGCTGGTGTTCGCAGGCGGCATCGGCGAGAACGCGGCGACCATCCGCGCCCGCATCTGCGCAAACATGGAATTTCTCGGCATCGAAATAAACGAACAGCAGAATGCAATCAATGCGGCTGTGATTTCCACCGCGGACGCCCGGGTTGCGGTTCATGTGATCCGCACCGACGAAGCAAAGATGATCGCGAAGATGGTATGCCGCGTGGTCGGGCTGGGCACAAAACAGGAGATTTGACATGAAGAAGGCAACGCTTTCCGCGGAACTGCTGCACAGGATGGACGCCTACTGGCGCGCCGCAAATTACCTGTCGGTCGGGCAGATTTATCTTTACGACAATCCGCTGCTGAGGCGGCCGCTGACGATCGCGGATGTGAAGAAGATGCTGCTCGGCCACTGGGGCACGACACCGGGGCAGAACTTCATCTACTTGCACCTGAACCGGGTGATCAAGAAATACGATCTCGACATGATCTACGTCTCAGGCCCCGGCCACGGCGGCCCGGCCGTGGTCGGCAACACCTATCTCGAGGGCACCTACAGCGAGGTCTATCCCGACATCAGCCAGGACGAGGCCGGTCTGCAGAAGCTGTTTCTGCAATTCTCCTTTCCCGGCGGCATCCCCAGCCATGCCGCGCCGGAAACGCCGGGTTCGATCCACGAGGGCGGCGAGCTGGGCTATTCGCTGAGCCATTCCTTCGGTGCGGTGTTCGACAATCCCGACCTGGTCGTGGCCTGTGTGGTCGGCGACGGCGAGGCGGAAACCGGGCCGCTGGCCACCTCCTGGCATTCCAACAAGTTTCTCGATCCGGCCAGCGACGGCGCGGTGCTGCCGATCCTGCATCTCAACGGCTACAAGATCGCGAACCCGACCGTGCTCGCGCGCATCACGCACGAAGAACTGGAACAGTTGTTCCGCGGCTACGGCTGGACGCCGATATTCGTCGAGGGACATGAGCCGGAATTGATGCACCAGGCGATGGCCGCCGCGCTCGACCGCGCAGTCGAGCAGATCAGGAAAATCCAGCACGACGCACGCGGCGGCAAAAGCAATGCACGACCGCGCTGGCCGATGATCATCCTGAATTCGCCGAAGGGCTGGACCGGGCCGAAGGTGGTCGACGGATTGCAGGTCGAAGGCACCTTCCGTGCGCACCAGGTGCCGCTCCACCCGGACAAGCAACCCGAGCACCTCAAGCTGTTGGAAGACTGGCTGATGAGCTATCGCCCGCATGAACTTTTCGACGAACAGGGCAGGTTGATCGCGGAGCTGGCCGGACTGGTGCCCGAGGGCGAACGGCGCATGTCTGCGAATCCGCACGCCAACGGCGGTATGCTGCTGCGCGACCTGCGCATGCCGGATTTTCGCGACTACGCAGCCGGCGTGCCGGAGCCGGGCGCACCCGGGATCGGCGATACGCACCAGCTCGGACCGTTCCTGCGCGATGTGGCGAGGCTGAACGGCGAGCAGCGGAATTTCCGGGTGTTCGGCCCCGATGAGACGCTCTCCAACGGGCTGGAGGCGCTGTTCGAAGTGACCGACCGCCAATGGGAGGGAGCAACCGTGCCGAACGACGAATTCCTTGCGCCCAGCGGACGTGTGATGGAAATGCTCAGCGAACACCAGAGCGAAGGGTGGCTGGAAGGCTACCTGCTCACCGGGCGGCACGGCCTGTTCAACTGCTACGAGGCGTTCATCCACATCATCGACTCGATGTTCAACCAGCACGCCAAATGGCTGAAGGTCACCGCGCACCTGCCGTGGCGGCGCAAGATCGCGTCTTTGAACTACCTGCTCGCTTCGCACGTGTGGCGCCAGGACCACAACGGCTTCACCCACCAGGACCCCGGTTTCATCGACCATGTCGTGAACAAGAAGGCCGAGGTGGTGCGCGTTTATTTTCCGCCGGACGCAAACTGCCTGCTGTCGGTGATGGACCACTGCCTGCGCAGCCGCCATTACGTCAACGTCGTGGTTGCGGGCAAACATCCCGCGCCGCAATGGCTGACCATGGATGCCGCGGTCAAGCACTGTTCCGAGGGCATCGGCATCTGGCAGTGGGCCAGCAACGACCAGGCACAGTCGCCCGACGTGGTGATGGCCTGTTGCGGCGATGTGCCGGCGCTGGAAACGCTGGCCGCCGTCTCCATCCTGCGCGAGCATCTGCCCGACCTGAAGATACGCGTGGTCAACATCGTCGACCTGATGAAACTGCAGCCGCCCGGCGAGCATCCGCACGGCCTGAGCGACATGGATTTCGACGAGCTGTTCACCAAAGACAAGCCGGTGATCTTTGCCTACCACGCCTACCCGTGGCTGATCCACCGGCTGACCTATCGCCGCACCAATCATCACAACATCCATGTGCGCGGCTACAAGGAGGAGGGCACCATTACCACGCCGTTCGACATGACGGTGCTGAACGAACTGGACCGCTTCCACCTGGTGATGGACACGATAGACCGGCTGCCGCAGACCGGCGACCGGGGCATCTACCTGAAGCAGCAGCTCAAGGACAAGCTTATCGAACACCGGCAATACATCAACAAGTACGGCCAGGACATGCCGGAAATCCGCGAATGGAAGTGGGGCGGCGCCAAATGATTGCGCAAAACAGTCGATTCAGGATATTCGCGGACCGGTAAAAGAATTAAGGCCCGTAACAGCATTAAGGATATACATCATGAAACCCGATAATGAGCAAACAGTCTCGAAGGACGATTTGAAATCCCTGCCACTGGCCCAATTGCAGGCAAGGCTGAATTCGTCGCCGGACGGCCTCAGCCAGGCAGAGGCGCAAAAACGGCTTGCCCAATACGGACCGAACGAGATCGAGGAAAAGGAAGCCAATGCCTTACTGAAATTCCTCGGCTATTTCTGGGGGCCGATCCCGTGGATGATCGAAGTCGCGGCGATACTTTCCGGCCTGGTCCGGCATTGGGCAGATTTCTGGATTATCACGGCATTGCTGGTCTTCAACGCCGGGGTCGGTTTCTGGCAGGAGTTCACCGCCGGCAATGCCGTTGCAGCGTTGAGGAAACAGCTGGCCATGCGCGCGCGGGCGCTGCGCGACGGCGCGTGGCAGGAGATCGATGCAAAGCTGCTGGTGCCAGGCGATATCATCCGCATCCGCCTGGGAGACATCATCCCGGCGGATGTGAAGCTGTTTGAAGGTGAATACCTGAGCGTGGATCAGTCGGCTCTTACAGGCGAATCGCTGCCGGTGACCAAACAGGGAGGTGACGAGGCTTATTCGGGTACGGTGGTGAAACAGGGTGAGATGATGGCCGAGGTGAGCGCGACCGGCGCGCAGACCAAGTTCGGCAAGACCGCCAGCCTGGTGGGGCAGGCGCAAACCGTTTCCCACTTTCAGAAGGCGGTGCTGTCCATCGGCGACTATCTGATTTATGTCAGCCTGGCGCTGGTGGTGATCCTGGTGCTGTTCCAGCTGCACCGCAATGCGCCCTGGCTCGATCTGGTTCAGTTCGCTCTTATCCTCACCGTGGCCTCGATCCCGGTTGCGATGCCGGCGGTGCTGTCCATGACCATGGCGGTGGGCGCCATGGCGCTGTCCAAGCAGAAGGCCATCGTCACCCGGCTGGAATCCATCGAGGAAATGGCCAGCATGGACGTGCTTTGTTCCGACAAGACCGGCACGCTGACTCAGAACAAGCTGACCCTGGGCAAGGCGGAACTGTTTCATGCCGCCGATGAACAGGCGGTTTTACTGGCGGCATCGCTGGCTTCCAAGGAAGAGGACAGGGATGCGATCGACCAGGCGGTGCTGGACGGGGTAAAGAACAAGGATGCGCTCAAGTCCTACCGTCTGACCGCTTACGTCCCGTTTGATCCGGTGCACAAACGCACCGAAGCCACGATAAATGACGGCCAGGGCAAAACCTTTCAGGTCACCAAGGGCGCACCCCAGGTGATCATGCAGATGTCCGTCATGACAGATGAAGAAGCCCAACGTGCGCAACAGGTGGTGGATGCATTTGCCGAACAGGGCTATCGCGCGCTGGGTGTGGCGCGCAAGGAACAGGGCGCGCAACAATGGACTTTCCTCGGCATACTTTCGCTGTTTGATCCGCCCAGGGAGGATTCGGCACAGACCATCGCCAGCGCCGAAGCGCACGGCGTCGACGTGAAGATGATCACCGGCGACAATCAGGCCATCGCCAGACAGATTTCCGGCAAGCTCGGGCTCGGCATGAACATCCTGCCGGCCAGCGCCCTATCGCTGGACAAGGATGGTCGCCGCGATGTTGCCGACGGCGAACGCGTGGAAAAGACCGATGGTTTCGCCGAAGTATTCCCTGAGCACAAGTTCGCGATCGTCAAGCTGCTGCAGGGGCGCAACCACATCACCGGCATGACCGGCGACGGGGTCAACGACGCGCCGGCACTGAAACAGGCCGATGTCGGGATCGCCGTGAGCGGCGCGACGGACGCGGCGCGGGCCGCTGCGGACCTGGTGCTCACCGCTCCCGGATTGTCGGTGATCATCAATGCCATCGAGGAAGCGCGGCGCATCTTCGAGCGCATGAATGCGTATGCGGTATATCGCATCAGCGAGACCATCCGCATCATGATCTTCGTGGTGCTGACCATGATCTTTTTCAACTTCTACCCGATCACCGCGATCATGATCATCCTGCTCGCGTTCTTCAACGACGTGCCGATCATGACCATCGCCTATGACCACACCGGCCTGGAGAAGAACCCGGTGCGCTGGAACATGAGCCAGGTGATCACCGTGGCCACAGCCATGGGCATCGTCGGCGTGATCGGCAGCTTCGGCATGCTGCTGATCGCGATGGACTGGCTGAAGCTGGATGTGACGAAGATCCAGACCTATGTCTTTTTGAAGATGGCCGTGGCCGGCCATCTGGTGCTGTTCGCCGCACGCGCCAAGGAGCATATGTGGAAACGGCCCTGGCCCGCTCCCATCATGATCTGGTCTGCGGTGATCACCAAACTGGCGGCGACTATTCTGGCGGCCTATGGCTTCGGCCTGATCACGCCGATCAGCTGGCCGGAGATCGCGCTGATCTGGGGGTATTCCATCCTCTCGGCCCTGGTGACCGACATTGTCAAGGTTCAGGTCTATCGTCATTTGAAACGGAGCACAGCCAGACATCAGGGGTTTCTTTCAACAGTGCAGCGACCCCTGCAGTCCTTTGGAAAAAAACGATAGGAGGAGAACGTCGGCGATGGTGTAAAAATGAGGGCAAATTCGTCTGACGTAAACTGCCGCGAATATGATGAGTGCTCCGGAACATGAAAAGGTGGGCTCAAGCTCAGGCAGGCGTATCATCGGAAAAAAATCAACGGTCGAGCATATGAATACCCAAACAGGTACCAAGAATCTCGGCAGGGTGGTGTCGGTCCGCGGCAGTGTCGTGGACATCCGCTTCGACGACTATCTGCCGCCGATTTACACGATGCTGCATGCGGGCAAGGACGGGCGCGTCGCGATCGAAGTGCTGGCCCAGCTCGATGCGCATCGGGTGCGCGGCGTTGCGCTGACGCCGACCGAAGGACTGGCGCGCGGCATGGTCGTGGTTGACAGCGGCGGGCCGCTGCTCGCCCCGGTCGGCAAGACCATACTGTCGCGGATGTTCGACGTGTTCGGCAACGTGATCGACCGCCATCCGATGCCGGAAAATATCGAATGGCGCTCCGTCCACCAATCCCCGCCGCCGCTGGCGCGGCGTTCCACAAAATCCGAGATATTCGAAACCGGCATCAAGTTGATCGACGTGCTGGCGCCGCTGGAACGCGGCGGCAAGGCCGGACTGTTCGGCGGCGCGGGCGTCGGCAAGACCGTGCTACTTACCGAGATGATCCACAACATGGTCGGGCACCACGAGGGGGTCAGCATCTTCTGCGGTATCGGCGAACGCTGCCGCGAGGGCGAGGAACTGTACCGCGACATGAAGCAGGCGGGTGTGCTGCCGAACATGGTGATGGTGTTCGGGCAAATGAACGAGCCGCCGGGCAGCCGTTTCCGCGTCGGCCATGCTGCGCTGACGATGGCGGAATATTTCCGCGACGACGAGCACCGCGACGTGCTGCTGCTGATCGACAACATCTTCCGCTTCATCCAGGCCGGTTCCGAAATATCCGGCATGATGGGGCAGATGCCGTCGCGCCTCGGCTACCAGCCGACCATGGGCACCGAGTTGTCGAGCCTGGAGGAGCGCATCGCGAATACCGACACCGGCGCGATCACGTCGATCCAGGCGGTGTATGTTCCTGCTGACGATTTCACCGACCCGGCCGCGGTGCACACGTTCTCGCACCTGTCCGCGTCCGTCGTGCTGTCGCGCAAACGCGCGAGCGAGGGACTATACCCGGCAATCGACCCGCTGCAGTCGAATTCCAAGATGGCCACGCCCGGCATTGTCGGCGAGCGCCACTATGCGCTGGCGCAGCAAATCAGGAACACACTCGCGCAATACGACGATCTCAAGGACATCATCGCGATGCTCGGGCTGGAACAGTTGTCCGCGGCCGACCGCGCAGTGGTCGCGCGTGCGCGGCGGCTGGAGCGCTTCCTGACCCAGCCGTTCTATACCACCGAGCAGTTCAGCGGGATCAAGGGCAAGCTGGTCAGCCTGGCGGATGCGCTCGACGGATGCGAACGCATCCTGCACGACGAATTCAAGGATGTGCCGGAGGGCGCGCTTTACATGATTGGGGCGGTCGACGAGGCCTGGGAAAAGATGAAGGACAGCTTCGCTTCATCCCCGGCCGGCAAGCAAAAGGCGGTGGCGACGTGATGCTCAAGGTGCTGTTGCCCTACCAGGTGTTCGCCGAGATCGACGAAGTGAGCCGCATCATCGTGGAAACGCCGCAGGGTTCTTTTGGCCTGCTGCCGCACCGGCTCGATTGTGTCGCGGCGTTGGAGCCGGGCATATTGACTTACCAGACGAATTCGGAAGACGAGGTGTACATCGCGGTGGACGCGGGCATCCTGGTCAAGGCCGGAGTGGATGTGCTGGTCTCGGTGCGCAATGCGATCGGCGGAACCGACCTCGGCAAGTTGCGCGAGGCGGTGGCACGCGAGTTCGTCAATCTTGACGAGAACGAGCGGCAGATGCGCGCGGTGCTGGCACGGCTGGAGAGCGGTTTCGTGCGTCATTTCACGGAGTATCATCGTGCCTGATCACGAAGCCGAACAGCAACACAAGCGCGAGGAGGCCGCATTCATCCGCAAGGTCGGCGCAAAGGAGACGCGCAAGCTCAGGGCGCAACGCAAGGCCATCCGGGCAGTCTGGTCCGGCCTGGGCATGATGGGGTTGATCGGCTGGTCGGTGACGGTGCCGACATTGCTCGGCGCGGCATTCGGCATCTGGCTGGACAGCCGCTATCCGGCTGCGCAGTCATGGATGCTGACTTTTCTGCTAATCGGCCTGGCTATCGGCTGCCTGAATGCGTGGCACTGGGTTGCGGGGGAGCAAAAGGACATCCGGGAGGAACAGGAAGAGCCGGACGAGGGGAGGGGCAAGAGTGAATGAGCCGTTGCGGATTGCGCTGATGCTGCCGGCCGGCATGCTGCTCGGCGCGCTGTTTTTCGGCGGCCTGTGGTGGACGGTGCAGAAGGGGCTCGAGTCTGCACAACCGGCACTGTGGTTCGGCGCGAGCCTGCTGCTGCGCGGCGCGATCGTGCTGGCCGGATTCTATTTATTTGCGGGCCCGCACTGGCAGCGTCTGCTGGCTTGCCTGCTCGGTTTCATCGCCGCGCGCGTGGCCGTGAACCGTCTGGCCGCGAAGCGGATGCCGAAAGGGGCAAGCCATGCGCCTTAGTTCGGATCAGCTGATCCTGTGGCAGCACGGGTTCTTCAAGCTCAATGTAACCATCGTGATGACCTGGGTGCTGATGGCGGTTCTGGTCGTCGGCGCAAAACTGATCACGCGCAAACTCGAGCACAAGGTGCATATTTCGCGCTGGCAGAGCCTGCTCGAAGTGATCGTGATCGCGATCCGCAAACAGATCGAAGAGGTTGGCCTGCGCCAGCCGGAGCGGTACATGGGTTTCATCGGCACGCTGTTCCTGTTCATCGCGCTGTCGAATTTCTGCACCGTCATTCCTGCTTACGAGCCGCCGACCGGCTCGCTGTCCACCACTGCAGCGCTGGCGCTGTGCGTGTTCATCGCGGTACCGCTGTATGGCATCGCCGAGAGCGGCCTTGGCACCTATCTCAAGTCCTACCTGAAGCCGACCGCGATCATGCTGCCGTTCAACCTGATCAGCGAACTGTCGCGCACGCTGGCAATGGCGATTCGCCTGTTCGGCAACATCATGAGCGGCTCGATGATCCTAGCGATCCTGCTGACCGTCGCGCCGTTCCTGTTCCCGATCGTGATGAACCTGCTCGGCCTGCTGACCGGCATGGTGCAGGCATACATCTTCAGCATCCTCGCAACGGTCTATATCGCTGCCGCGACGCGCGCACGCGAGGAGGCGGGAACATGAACATGCCTGTTTCCTGCCGTGTAGCATCCAAAGATGACATTCCGGAAGTGCTCCGTTTGTATGCGCAGCCTGATCTCGATAATGGAAATGTACTTTCCCTGCCCGAGGCTGAGCGTCATCTAGAGCGCATTGCTGATTTCCCCGACTACAAGATCTATGTTGCGTTCTGCGGAACACAACTCGTCGGCACTTTTGCTTTGCTCATCATGGAGAATCTTGCACACATGGGCGCTCCCTCGGCGATCATCGAGGATTTCGCCGTTGATCCCGAGTGGCAGGAGCGCGGCATCGGTAAACAGATGATGCAATTCGCCTTGCATCTGAGTCGCGTCAAAGGATGTTACAAGGCAGCGCTTTCCTCCAACCTCAAACGTGAAAAGGCGCATTCATTTTACGAGTCGCTGGGCTTTGAACGGCACGGCTACAGTTACCGTATCAATCCACAGGCAGAGCCCAACTGATTTTCAAACTGGATGAATGCATTTAAATTGAGAAAGGAAGCATCATGGATAGCAATACACTAATAGCGATAGCCTCAATCGTGACCGCGGGCCTGACCATCGCCATCGGCGGCATCGGCCCGGCGCTCGGCGAGGGACGCGCGGTTGCCACCGCACTGAGTTCGCTCGCGCAGCAGCCCGATGCGGCAACCACGATCACGCGCACGCTGTTCGTCGGCCTGGCGATGATCGAATCGATCGCGATCTACTGCTTCGTGGTTTCGATGATCCTGATCTTCGCCAATCCGTTCTGGGACCATGTGATTGCACAGGCGGCAACGAAATAATCATGCTGATCGACTGGTTCACCGTTATTGCGCAGATAGTCAACTTCCTGATACTGGTATGGCTGATGAAGCGCTACCTGTACCAGCCCATCGTCAAGGCGCTGGATGCGCGCGAGCAGCACATCGCCGCGGAACTGACGGATGCTGCTGCGAAAAAGGCCGAGGCGCTGGCCGATCGCGAGGAATTCAGGCGCAAGAACGAGGAATTCGACCTGCAACGAAATGGACTGTTCAGCAAGGCGACCAACGATGCAGCGGCGCAGCACAGCCAACTGCTCGAGGAAGTGCGCAATGAGGCCGACAAGTTGCGCGGCAAGCTGCAGGACAAGCTGAACAACGATTACCGCATCCTGCATGACGAGATCGCGCGCCGGACGCAGGCTGAGGTGTTTGCGATCGCGCGCAAGACCCTGTCGGAGCTTTCCGGAACCAGCCTCGAAGCGCGCATGGTCGAGGTGTTCCTGCAGCGCCTGCGCGAACTGGACGACAACGAGCGCAGCAAACTGGCGGTGATTGCCGCACAGGGCACCATCACCGTGCGCAGCGCATTCGAGTTGCCGCAACCCCGGCAGGCATCCATCGAGGCATCCATCAAGTCCACGCTGGGCCCGAACAGCCCGGTCCGTTTCGAAATCGTGCCCGGCCTGATCGGCGGCATCGAACTGATCCTGCACGGCCAGAAAGTCGCGTGGAGCATTTCGGATCATATCGCTTCGCTGGAAAAGGATCTGGCCGCGCTTTTGAAATCGCAACAACACGGGGCTGAAAGCGCAGCGCAATGAAGGCTGAAAATCTGCAAGCGACAGTCGACCATGCCTTCGCGAACCTCGACAAGGCGCGCGACGCGCACGCGCAGCGGCTGGCCGCGCGAGAGATCGGCATCGTGACCAGCCTGTCCACCGGCATCGCGCGGGTCGCGGGACTGCCGGGCGTGTGTTACGAGGAGGTGGTGAAGTTTCCCGGCGAATTGTATGGCATCGCGTTCAACGTCGACGAGGATGAGATTGGCGCCGTGCTGCTCGGCGACTACTGGCATCTGCACGCGGGCGACGAGGTCGAGCGCCGCGGCCATGTGATGGATGTGCCGGTCGGCGACGGCATGATCGGCCGCGTCGTCAACCCGATCGGCCGTCCGCTCGACGGCAAGGGTCCGGTGATCTTCGACAAGCGCCTGCCGATCGAGCGCCCCTCGCCCCCCATCATGGATCGCTCGCCCGTTACCGTTCCGCTGCAGACCGGCATCAAGGTGATCGACGCGCTGATCCCGATCGGGCGCGGCCAGCGCGAGCTGATCCTCGGCGACCGGCAGACCGGCAAGACCGCGATCGCGATCGACACGATACTCAACCAGCGCGGCCAGGATGTGCTGTGCGTGTATTGCGCGATCGGCCAGCGCGCCTCGGCGGTCGCCAAGGCCGTCGCCGACCTGCGCGAGAACGGCGCGCTGGAATACACCGTCGTCGTTGTGACCGAGGGCAACGACCCGCCCGGCCTGTCCTACATTGCGCCGTATGCCGCGACCAGCATCGCGGAATATTTCATGCAGCAGGGCCGCGACGTGCTGATCGTGTACGACGACCTGACCAACCATGCGCGCGCCTATCGCGAACTTTCATTGTTATTGCGCCGCCCGCCCGGACGCGAGGCCTATCCCGGCGACATCTTCTATATCCACTCGCGATTGCTGGAGCGCGCCACGCACCTGTGCGAGGAACTCGGCGGCGGTTCGCTCACCGCGCTGCCGATCATCGAGACCGAGGCGCAGAACCTTGCCGCCTACATCCCGACCAACCTGATCTCGATTACCGACGGACAGGTATATCTTTCGCCCAACCTGTTCGAGCTCGGCATCCTGCCCGCCGTCGACGTCGGCAAATCGGTGTCGCGCGTCGGCGGCCAGGCGCAGCGTGCCGCCTACCGCGCGATATCAGGCGATCTCAAACTCGCCTATGCGCAG
>JBAUQH010000129.1:0-19975 GCA_049580605.1 Gallionella sp.
GAACTCGGGATGCGCACCTTTGACTGGTCGTTGTTCGAGTTATACAACGATGGCCATATCGGCTACGAGGAGGCGATACGCAATGCCGATTCGGCGAACGAGCTGCGCCTGAACATCAAATTGAAGAGCAAGCGCGGCGAGCCCGGCTCTGCAACAGGCGAGTCGACCCTGACCCTGCACGATTACAAGAGCCCCGAAGAACTGGAAGAGGAGCGGAAAAAGGAACTGGCGGCCCAGGAAGAGAAAAAGCGCAAGTTCGATGCGGAGCAGCTTGCCAGGCTTCAGCAGGAAATGCAGCAGCTGGAGCAGGCCCAGGCTGAAAGCGCGGTGCAGCCGGTGCTGCAGCAGGATAAAATCCAGCTGGCAGTCGAGTAACCGTGCTGCATGATTCGGGCCGCTACCGGCCGGTGATCGCGAATCGGATCAACAGAAAAATTCAGAGGGAAGCATAGATGGGGTACGAAATCAGCCAATTCGACATAACGGATCGCCAATTGCTGGCAAGCGATCCGCAGCCGAAAACGGCCAAGACATCGGATATCGGCGAGGCAAAAGTCACCCGCACGTTTTTCGGCAGGGCCAGGGTCAGGGTGATACGGGCACAGGACAGGAAACGCCGCACATGGCTGCTGACGGTGCTGATGGCAATAGCGGCTGCCCTTGCGGCATGGCAGGGATGGGTGGTCGTGCAACGGGTGGAAAACGAACCTCCACCGGTCCCGTTGAGCGAGCGGATATCGGTAAGCCCGCCGACTTTCCGGCCAGAACTGGTTGCACCCGATCCGCATCCATCTTACCGCAGACCGGAATCGCTGATTCAATCCGAAATCGACGGCCTGCTGTCGGGTCCGCTGCCGCGACATCCTCCCCCGGGGTTGAAAGCCTCCGTGAAAGCCGCTGAAAAGCCGGCCGAATCCGGTCCCGACCAGTCGGCGCCAGCGGTTGCTGTGAATTCCGCAGAGGCGAATGATTCGGACCTGCAACAACCTGGCACGCAACAACAGGGCACTCCGCCGGTTGCGATACCGTCCGCGGCAAAAATCGTCGCAGCGACGCCGAAGCCCGCGACCGGCCAGCCAGCCAGGCTGGCTGAACCATCGGCCAGCGAAAACGCTGCGGCACCGACGAATAACGGTCAGCCCGCGGGGCCGGCCAAGGCGCAGGAATAACCCGCACGTCCCGCTGACAGCAACTGGGGCTGGCCTGCATGCACGGGAGGGCTCAGCGGTATTTTTAGACCACAAGAGGTGCGCTATGTCAAAGTCAGACCGGACGACGATCAAGATTCGCGCCTATGCCGGCAATGCGGCAGGCGCTGATGCGCATAGCAATCTCAGCGAGGAGCAGGACAACGCGCTGGAGCTGGTAAAGCGGACTGCGCAACTGCAGGAAGAAAGGAACAGGTCGCTCGAATATCAGAAGGCGATCGCGCAACTGCAGGAATGCCTGAAGCAGGAACAGGCGAGAACGGCAGAGTTGGAAAATGTGCTCGCCGCGCTGGAAGCCAGGCTGAAAGAGCTTGCCGGACAGGATAATGCCAGCAAGCTCGCGGAGCTGGAAGCCCGGGTCAGTGAGCTGACCGACGCGCTGGGCAGGATTTCTGAGATTGCTGCGGCAAGGGAAGCCGGCTAGCTGCATCCAGATCGATGTTCACCCGATCAATTCCGCCAATCCCCCGATCAGCCGCTCAACATCAAGTTCGCTGACATGCAGATGCGGCGCAACGCGCAGCACGTTGCCGCGCTGGCTGAGATGGATGTTCCGATTCTTGAGTTCCGCCACCGGATCCCCGGTACAAGTCTCAGGCATTAGTGCGCCGAACAGGTGCGGGCAGCGCTGCTTCTCCCCGGGAAGCCTGCAACCCAGTTGTTCCAGTTGCGCCGATATCTTGGCGTTGATCGCCGCGAGCGAAGCGGCGATGTTTTCCACTCCCCACATTTTGATCTGTTCCAGCGCGGCGATCGCACCCGGCAGGATGGTGGGTGTGCATTTCTCGCCGACATCGAAGCGGCGTGCGCCTGGCATGTAGCGATCGGAATACGTTGCCAGGGCGGTGACGTCCTCCGCGTTGTCGCGCGCCAGCCAGGTCTCCTCCAGCGGACGCGAATCGCGCCAGCGCTCCGCCACATACAGCAGTCCGAAACCGTACGGGCACAGCAGCCACTTGTAACCCGCCGCGACCAGGAAATCCGGCCGGATACGCGCAAGCGGCAGGGGCATGGCTCCCAGCGTCTGCGTTGCATCCACCGCCAGGATGCTGCCCTGCGCACGGCAGGCGCTGCCGATTTCGTGCAGGTCGATATACGCGCCGTTCATCCAGTGACACGACGAAATCGCAACCACCTTCACCGTGGCAGTGATGGATCCCAGAATCGCCCGTGTCCAGTTGCCGTCTGCAGGTACCGGCACCGTGACCATGATCGCGCCGGTTTCCTGCGCCGTCCTGCGCCAGGGCAGCACGACACTGGGGAATTCATCGGCGATCACCAGTATGCGATCACCTGCTTTCAGGCGTGGCTCCACCGCGCGCGCCGCAGTGCTCATGCCGTAACTCGCGGCAGGTATTACCGCATAGCCGTCCGTATCGCCACCGAAAATCTCCGCCGACAGCCGGCGTACCGTTTCGGCGTCGTCGAAAAAACGCTGCGCAGTCCGCTCCCAGGGATGGCGCTTGCTGCGCACACCATAGTGCAAGCGCTGCTGTGATTCGTTCAGCAGCGGAGAACTGGACGCGCAATTGAAATAGGCGATTTCGTCGGGAATGTCGAACAGGTGGCGTTGGGAGGGGAGGATGGGCATGGTTATTTTGTATCGGCAAGCTGATTGCGATGGGAGAGTTTACCGAAAATCGACACCGGCTGGGGTTGCACCCGTAAAGGGTACGCCGTGGTTGTAAGTGGCTAAAGCCCCGACAACCACACAGCCCGGTAAAAATCGCGGCGAGCGGTTCCGCATGCCGATCGCTTTCTTTTTGTTTCGCCAAAATGAAAGCAAGCAAAAAAAAGCACCCGTGGTTTGCCGCCCTTCGGATGCCCGGCGTGGCAGCCAGTTTGCCGGAGAAAGCCGATACTGCATTCATTTTCACCCATTAAATGAGTATGGTCAGGTTCAATTTGTAATTGACGCCTGTCTCAATTTCCGGAAGCATGTTCGGGACGATTACGAATTACCGCCAATCTGGAATAATGCTGCTTTGTCAGGAGATCGACATGGATCGAGTTGCGGGAGCAATCATGGGAGCGCTGGTCGGCGATGCGCTTGGTCTGGGATGCCACTGGTATTACGATATTTCGGCGATGCGTCGTGATTATGGCGAGTGGATTACCGGCTATACGACACCGAAACCGGACCGGTATCACGGCGGGATGAAGGCGGGAGAACTCTCGCAGACCGGCCTTATCTTCGCCATGCTGCTGCGTTCCGTAACCGAGCAGGGTGAATATCGTGAAAGCGATTTTACACACCGGCTGGATGGGGAACTGTTTCCCCTTCTGAATGGTGAACCCGCATACGGGCCGGGCGGGTACACCAACCAGTCGATCCGCGAAGCCTACCGCCGGCGTGTGGAACAGAAAAAATCATGGAGCGAGACGGGGGGTCATGCGGATACGACCGAGGCGGCGGAACGCGCGATCGTGCTGGCAGCGCGTTACGCAAAAAATCCCAAAAAAGCGGCCGAGACCATTTCATCCAATTGCCGCCTCACGCAGGGCGATGAGGCGATCGTCGCAATGAGTACGGCCTACAATTTGGTCCTTTCCCAGCTGGTAGCAGGGGAAAAATTGACCCCCGCAATTTCGGAAAGGCTGATGAGACTGGTCCACAGCAATGAATTGCCGTTTCATGCGGTGACAAGAAGCGATTTATCAGGACCCCTGCCGGGTGATCCCGACCCGCCGCTGGCTGGTCGATTCTCTTCCCCGGATGCGCTGCTGACCCCGCATTATGCCGCCCTGGCCGCCCTCGACCCGGATATCAGGATCGAACCAGCCTGGAAAGCCTCGATTGTTTACGGCATGCCATGTGCTATATACCACCTGCTTCCTGCCGCATATTACCTCGCGTCCCGTTTCTCGGATGATTTTGAATCGGCCGTCCTGCATGCCTTGAACGGTGGCGGGCAGAATATGTCCCGTGCCATGCTGACGGGTGCGCTGGTGGGTGCGCAGGTTGGGCTGGAGGGCATACCCGAACGATTTATCGACGGACTAGACAACGGGCAGGAACTGGTAGCACTGGCAAAAAAACTCGGTACGCAGGTTTAACCGGAATCTCCAATTCGCGCGGCAAGGGCGCAAGTGATTTTAAACTGACCGAAATCGGCCAAAAGCAGTCGTTTGGGGCTGGCTGCTTTATGGAAGGCAAATGACCACAAGAAGTTCTGCTCCGTGCCAAAAGTTGAATTTAAGAGCTGGGGTTATTAATTGTGAGTAACTGAATATTTATAATATATAACATCCTAGGAAGACTGGCTTGGTGCAAAAATCCGACCATTTGGGTGGTTCACAGTTTTCTCCTTAAATAATTTGAGTTTTTGTCGCTTGTCGAGTTGGGGCGATGTGGATTGCAAACAAAACAACTTGCAACCTTTATATTAGGAGTTCCAAATGTTAACTTCTGAAATGGTATATAACATTCCACTTATTAATGAAGGCGAGACTCAAACAATTTCTCTATTCTTCGCGGAAGATCAAGCAGTAACTTTCAGCGCAACACCGTATCCCAACAATAATCGTAAATATCCAAATGACTATGACGCAGTAGTAGAATTAGCCCAGGGTTCAGTTACCCGCAAAAAAAGCGGGGGCGTAACCAGAACTGTGTCTGTCACAAACAAATCGGTATATTCTATAGACGGTAGGCCGCAATCCGCGCCAGTTATGGTCGACGTGTATGCAATTTTCTCTTATGACCAAAATACCAACATTGCTAAGCCAAATATACCGTTAACTTCACGAGCAACTCCCAAAAAACCTGGCGGCTAATTAAGTCGATAGTGTTTATAAGCATTATGCAATTTTAAAGTTTCATTTCGCCAAGTTCTGCTCTGTGTCGGGAGCGGCATTTGGCGAATATCGGCTTTTTGGCAACCAATTGAAATATTCGAATGACTGTTATGGGTCGGTAACAGACAGATTCCATGATTACGCGGCATCGGTTTTTGAATTGAATAATTTGAATTTTCAATTTTGCATTTCCATCTACTTTGTGCCGCTAAGTTGCGGAGGCTGGTCGGGGAAGACTGATAAACTACCAGTCATCGGTTAACGCGTTGAAACCGCTATCCAAACCTACACCAATTTCTTCAACTGATACAGTTTCTCCAGTGCTTCCTTCGGACTCAGTTCATCCGGCTGCAAATCATGCAGCGATTGCAGCGCCGGATGCTCTTCCGGTTCTTCACATTCAGCGGCAGTCTTGTGGTCGAACAGGTCGCCCTGCGGATTCTGCGCAGCGCTGTTCTGCTCCAGCTTGAGCAGTTGTTTTTTCGCGGCGCGAATCACCTCGTTCGGCACACCCGCCAGCGCGGCGACCTGCAGGCCGTAGCTCTGGCTTGCCGCGCCTTCATTCACGCTGTGCAGGAACACGATGCTGTGCTGGTGTTCGATCGCGGCGAGGTGGACGTTGGCGAGTTGCTGGAATTCTTCAGAGAGCATGGTCAGTTCGAAATAGTGGGTCGCGAACAGGGTGTAGCTGCGGGTCTTTTCCAGCAGGTGGCGCGCGATCGCATAGGCGAGCGCGAGGCCGTCGAAGGTGCTGGTGCCGCGCCCGATTTCGTCGATCAGCACCAGGCTTTTCCCGGTGGCGTTGTGCAGGATATTGGCGGCTTCCGTCATCTCGACCATGAAGGTGGAGCGTCCGCTGGCGAGGTCGTCCGACGCGCCGATGCGGGTGAAGATCTGGTCGATCTCGCCTAGCACGGCCTGCTGCGCCGGGACGAAGCAGCCGACATGCGCGAGCAGCGCGATCAGCGCGACCTGGCGCATGTAGGTCGATTTGCCGCCCATGTTCGGTCCGGTGATCAGCAGCATGCGGCGCTTCTCGTTGAGCGTGGTGTCGTTCGGCGTGAACTGTCCGGACTGTTCTGTGATCTGGGCTTCCACCACCGGATGGCGTCCCCGGCTGATCGCGATTTGCGGCTCGGCGGAAAACTGCGGCGCACTGAGATTCAGCGTGGCGGCGCGCTCGGCAAACGTGGCGAGCACATCCAATTCGGCAATCGCGGCGGCGATGCGCTGCAGTTGCGGGATGTACGGCGCGAGCCGGTCAAGCAGTTGCTCGTAGAGGAATCGCTCGCGCGCCAGCGCGCGCTCGTTCGCGGACAGCGCCTTGTCCTCGAAGTTCTTCAGTTCCGGCGTGATGTAGCGTTCGGCGTTTTTCAGTGTCTGGCGGCGGCGGTAATCGTCCGGCACCTTGGCGCTCTGCGCCTGGCTCACTTCGATATAAAAACCGTGCACGCGGTTGTATTCAACCTTTAGCGCGGCGATGCCGGTGCGGGCGCGTTCGCGCGATTCCAGCGCGAGCAGGAAATCGCCGCAGTTGGTCTGGATGCCGCGCAGTTCGTCCAGTTCGGCATCGAAACAGTCGGCAATCACGCCGCCTTCGCGCAGCACCGAGGCAGGTTCGGCGCGCAGGGAATCTTTCAGGATGGATAGCAGCGTTGCATCGGCCTGCAGCGCATCGCCCAGCATTTCAACCAGCGGAGCTGCGCAGCCGGCCAGCGCCGCATGCAGCTGCGGCAGCATTGCGAGCGTGTCGCGCAAACCGGAGAGGTCGCGCGGACGCGCGCTGCGCAACGCGATGCGGGCGGTGATGCGCTCCACGTCGACGCAGGGCTTGAGCTGTTCATGTACCGATTGATGGAATTCGCCGAGCTTGTCCACCGCATCGAGGCGTTCATCCAGCACCGCGCGGTTGCGCAGCGGATGATGCAGCCAGTGGTGCAGCAGGCGGCTGCCAAGGTTGGTCGCGCAGCAATCCAGCTGTGACAGCAGCGTCGGCGCCGCTTCGCCGCGCAGTGTCTGGGTGATTTCCAGGTTGCGCCGCGTCGCGGCATCCATGCGTACATAGCGGTCGGCGCTGTATACCTGCACGCTGCGGATGTGGCTGATCGCCTGACCCTGCGTGAGCCTGGCATAACCGAGCAGCGCGCCGGCCGCTTCCAGCCCGGCGGTGAAATCATCGCAGCCGAATCCGGCCAGGTCGAGTGTCGCGAACTGCTGGCACAGCGCGCGCCGCGAAGCTTCCAGGTCGAAATGCCAATCCGGCAGTGTCTTGTACGGAACATTGCCGTGTGGCATAGCGCCATTCTCCGCTTGCAGGATTTCGGAGGGCTGCAGCCGCTCCAGCTCGGCGGTCAGGTTATCCGGTGTGGTTTCGCTGATGATGAACCGGCCCGAAGCCAGGTTCAGCCAGGCCAGGCCCAGCTTGCCGCGATGCTCGTGCAGCGCCAGCAGCAGGCTTTCGCGCTTTTCTTCCAGCAGCGCGGAATCGGTCACGGTGCCGGGCGTCACGATGCGCACCACCTTGCGCTCCACCGGCCCCTTGCTTGCGGCGGGGTCCCCGATCTGCTCGCATATCGCGACCGATTCGCCCATCTTCACCAGCCGCGCCAGGTATTGCTCGGCGGCGTGGTAGGGCACGCCGGCCATTTTGATCGGGGATCCGTTGGATGCGCCGCGCTGGGTCAGTGTGATGTCCAGCAGCCTGGCCGCGCGAACGGCATCGTCATGGAACAGTTCGTAAAAATCCCCCATGCGGTAGAACAGCAGCATATCCGGATATTCTGCCTTGATACGCAGGTATTGCTGCATCATCGGCGTGTGGTTTGGGGTAATATCTCGCATGTTCATTGCGTTCGGATTGCAGGGCTGGATTTTTATTTGATTATAGTGAAGTTACCATGACCGGTTTGAAGTGCAAAGTGCTGTTTGAACCGTTAGACCTGAATTATTCGGAGCTGGTATTTTAAGATCGCCAAGACACATGTATGACAAACAGCACCCGCTGAAAATATTCCTGATTTTGCTCATCTTCGTTTTTGTCGCCGAGATGTGCATCATGTATCTGATCGCAATTATGCAGATCAAACAGGATAACTGGACCGAGTCCTTTGTCGATGCGTGCCTGCTGACCTCGTTGTGTGTCCCGTTTTTCTGGTTCCTGGTGGTGACCCCGCTGCAAAAGACCCTGGAGCTGGAGAACATCAAGTCCCACAAGATCCTGGAAATGGCGGCTGAAGGGATCATCAGCATCGATACCAGCGGCAAGATCCAGTCCTTCAATCTCGCCGCGCAAAGGATATTCGGCTACAACGAGGCTGAGGCTGTCGGAAGGAATGTCTCGATGTTGATGCCGCCGCCGTACCGGGATCAGCACGATGGATACTTGGCGCGCTATTTGCAGTCCGGGCAGGCGCAAGCGATCGGCAAAACCCGCGAGCTCCAGGGGCTGCGCAAGAACGGCATGCCGTTTCCGATGGAGATCTCGGTGAACGAAATCAAGTCCGGCGGGGTGCATGTTTATACCGCCGTATTGCGCGATATCACCGAGCAGAAGCTCGCGCTGCAGCGCATCGAACAATTGGCGCATTACGACGAGCTGACCCACTTGCCGAACCGCAGCCTGTTTTACGACCGGCTCGGCCAGGCCATCGTGGTGGCGAAGCGCAACAAGCGCAGTCTGGCGCTGCTGTTCATCGACCTGGACGGCTTCAAGCAGGTCAACGACATGCATGGCCACCATGTTGGTGATCTGCTGCTGAAGCAGGTATCGGAGCGTCTCAGGCTGTGTGTTCGTGAAAGCGATACGCTGGCGCGCCTGGGCGGCGATGAATTCACGATGATCCTGAACGAGACCCATGAGCGCGAAGCAGTGGCGATACTGGCCAGCAAGGTCGTCGATTCGGTCGCGCAGCCCTTCGATCTGGAAGGACTCCCGGTGCAGATCAGCACGAGTGTCGGAATCGCGCGCTATCCCGAAGATGCGCACACGGCAGGCACCTTGATGATCGTGGCCGATAAGGCCATGTATGCCGCCAAGGCGGCGGGCAAGAATACTTGCCGGTTCGGTACTTCCGGTGATGCGACCGGGGCATATTCGATACCGAAGCGCGGTTAGCCTTTCGCGCTATTTTCCTTTCAATCCCGCGGTCAGGTGCGGCGCCATCACTTTCAGCAACAGCGGATGGATGTCGGGATTGCCCGCGCACAGGTTGCCGGTCAGCAGGAATGTGTCCGAGCCGTGCAGGTCGCTGACCATGCCGCCGGCTTCGGTGACCAGCAGCGTGCCCGCCGCGATGTCCCAGGGCTTCAGCCCGGTTTCGAAGAAGCCGTCGTAGCGGCCGGCCGCCATCCAAGCCAGGTCCAGTGCGGCAGAGCCTGGTCGGCGCAGGCCCGCGGTCTGCTGCATCAGGTCCCTGAAGATCCCGAGGTAGGCATCCATGTGCTCGAATTTGGTGTAGGGGAAGCCGGTGCCGATCAGGCTGTCGGCAAGATGCAGCCGCTTGGTTACGCGCAGTCGCTTGTCGTTCAGGAATGCGCCGCGTCCGCGCGTCGCGGTGTACAGTTCGTTCTTGGTCGGGTCGTACACCACGGCCTGGGTGACAATGCCCTTGTGCTGCAGCGCGATGGATACCGCAAATTGCGGAATACCGTGCAGGAAATTGGTCGTTCCATCGAGCGGATCGATGACCCACAGGAATTCCGATGCGCCTTGGCTGCCGCTCTCTTCTGCTAGAATCGCGTGGTCGGGATATGCATCAAGCAGGGTCTGGATGATGGTTTGCTCGGCGGCGCGATCCACTTCGCTGACGTAATCCGCGTGGGACTTCTTGCTGATGGTGAGGTGGTCGATCTTGTCTGCGGAGCGCTGGATCAGATTGCCGGCGCGGCGTGCGGCCTTCACCGCGATATTGAGCATGGGATGCATGGTTGCCTTGAAATTAATGAGCGGTCGGAAGATTCCGGCTGCGCATTTTAGTTGGAATCACGTTTTGAATAAACAAAATCCTTTTGAGCATATCAGGGTCGTCCTCAGCCATACCACCCATCCGGGCAACATCGGCGCGGCCGCGCGCGCGATGAAGACCATGGGGCTGCGCCACCTGTACCTGGTCAATCCGCGCCGCTTCCCCGATCCGCAGGCCGATGCGATGGCGGCGGGCGCCGATGATGTGCTGTGCGAGGCGGTAGTGTGCAGTTCGATCGATGAAGCCCTGCACGGCGTGGTGTACACGGCCGCGCTGACCGCGCGGTTGCGCGACATTTCGATCGAGGTGAAAACACCGCGCGATGCGATGCCGCTGGTGCTGCAACAGGCCGCGACGCAGCCGGTTGCATTGCTGTTCGGCACTGAGATGTCCGGCCTGACCAACGAGGAAATGGGCAAGGCGCAGCTGCTGGTGAATATCCCCGCACACCCGGATTTTTCCTCACTGAATATCGCCGCGGCGGTGCAGGTGGTCGCTTACGAGCTGGTCGCCGCGGCGCAAAGCTACCTGCCGAGCAGGCCTGAAATCCACCCCGCACCGCATGAGCAGGTGGAAGGCTATTTCGCCCATCTCGAAAAGACCCTGTTCGAAATCGGTTTCCTGACCACGCAAAACCCCGCCCGGCTGATGCAGCGCCTGCGCCGCCTGTATGCGCGGGCAAGGCTGGAGCAGGAAGAAATCAACATCCTGCGCGGCATTTTGAGTATCGCCACCGAGTATAATGCGCGCCTCAGGGCGCGTTACCGGCAAGAACATCACGATGTTTGAAAATATCAAAGACGACATACGCAGCGTATTCGACCGCGATCCGGCCGCGCGCAGCACTTTCGAAGTGCTGACCTGCTATCCCGGCCTGCACGCACGCATCATGCACCGCCTGTCGAACCGGTTGTGGCACGCCAGGCTGAAATGGCTGGCGCGCTTCCTGTCGCATATTGCGCGGTGGATTACCGGCATCGAGATTCATCCGGGCGCGACCATCGGGCGGCGCTTCTTCATCGACCACGGCATGGGTGTGGTGATCGGCGAAACCGCAGAGATCGGCGACGACGTCACGCTATACCACGGTGTCACGCTGGGCGGCACGTCCTGGAAGGAGGGCAAGCGCCATCCCACACTGGGCAACGGCGTGGTGGTCGGGGCCGGTGCCAAGATACTCGGCCCGATCAGCATAGGTGACGGCGCTAAGATCGGTTCCAATGCGGTGGTGGTAAAGGATGTTCCCGCCGGCGCGACCGCGACCGGCATTCCGGCCCGCATCCTCGACGAGGAGAAAAAGAACGCGGCTGCCGGTTTCAATGCCTACGGGATCGGCAACGACCAGAACGATCCGGTCTACAAGGCCTTGCACGGCCTGATCGGACACAGCGTCACGGTGGACGAGCGCATCGAGTTCATTCTGAAGCAGCTCGAGAAAATGGGTGTGCCGGTTGACGAGGAACGCGCGACTGCGGACAAGTTCGATCCCAATCACCTGAACAAGATTGTTGACTAGAATATTCGGGTATTCTATTATCCTTGTTCACAATATGTACTCCGTTTCAAGCGGCTGCATTGAACCTTATCAACGACTGGGAGATGACATGCGATTAACCACCAAAGGACGTTTTGCCGTGACTGCAATGGCTGACCTGGCGATGCGCGGCGGCAAAGCGCCGGTGACGCTGGCGGCAATCAGCGAAAGGCAGAAGATTTCCCTTTCCTATCTCGAGCAATTGTTCGGCAAGCTGCGCAGGAACAATATCGTCGAAAGCGTGCGCGGTCCCGGTGGCGGCTATTATCTGGCCCGCCCGAGCAACCAGATATCGATTGCAGAAATCGTGGTCGCGGTCGACGAGCCGCTGGATGCGACCAAGTGCGGCGGCATGGGCAATTGCCAGGGGGAACTGCAGCCCTGCATCACACACGATCTGTGGACCGGCCTGAACGCGAAAATTTACGGTTACCTGGAAGAAGTCACGCTGCAGCAGCTGGTCGAAAACTACACCAGGCGCAACAGCGAAACCACTGGCATATCCCTGAAGAAGATGATCCGGCCGGAGAATGTGCCGGCATAACCGCCGGGCGCCGGTCATCCATGACTGGCGCCTGCACGGAACCGCGCAATCGCATTGTCGCAACCGCGCCTGCCGGTTAGAATCCTTCCCGCTGCAGCACCTACGTGATCCTGTTGCCTCCAGTTCCGCCAGGCTGAAACCCTGCGGATAAGGCGGCTGTCGCGTGTGCCTTTCCAACGCAAGTCGCCATAAAGGTCGCATGAATATGTTCCAACTCTGGCATCGCATATCCAACCGCTGGCTGTATCTTGCGGCGACGCTGTTCGCCGGCTGCCTGATGGCCTTCGCGCTGTACCTGCAATATGTCAAGCACCAGGATCCCTGCCCGCTGTGCATGGTGCAGCGCTTGGTGTTCATCGCGATCCTGGCGGTATGCGCTGTCGCGGTATTGCACGGACCGAAACGTCCGGGCGAACGCATCTACGCTGCGCTGATCGTGTTGCTTTCGCTGGCCGGTGTCGCTGTCGCTGCACGGCATATCTGGATCCAGCACCTGCCCGCTGACCAGGTGCCCGCCTGCGGACCGGGCTTGGATTACATGCTGGATACCATGCCGCTGTCCAATGTGCTGAAATCGCTGATGCACGGTTCCGGCGAATGCGCTGCAAAAGGCTGGACGTTCCTGACGCTGAACATTCCCGAGTGGTCGCTGCTGTGCTACCTGGCGCTGGGCCTGTGGGCGGTGCTGATCGCGCTCAGGCCGAAAACGAAATAGATCCGTTCCTGTCGCCTGCCGGTCATCCCGTCCGGGTTGGCCGGTCATCCATTCCGGCCGCATCCGGAAACACGCGGTTTATTCCGCAAGCACGGTGCGCACGCTGTCGCGCCCGCTGACGCGTTCGAACCATGCGGCCAGGTTGGGATGCGGTCCGCGCCAGTCGCGTTCCGGTTGGCGCAGGTCCAGATAGATCAGCGCGCTGACCAGCGCCAGGTCGGCCAGCGTGATCGATGAACCCTCGCACCATGCCTTGCCGCCCAGTTGGCCGGCGGCAAACGACAGCGCGCGCGCGATCGCTTCGTTGTGCCGGTCGATGTTGTCGGCCAGCTGGTGTTCCGCGGCGCGCAGCCGTTCGGTGCGCACCACAACGGCCGAATCCATGATGCCGTCCGCGAGCGCCTCCCAGCGCTTCACGCGCATCCGCGCCAGCGCATCGCTGCGCGGAATCAGTACAGGGGTGTCGTTCAGCGTGTCGGCATATTCGGCGATCACCGGCGAATCGAACACGCAGGTTTCGTCGTCCAGAATCAGCGCAGGGATGCGGCCGAGCGGATTGGCGCGCGCCACCCGGCTGCCCGGTTCGCGGGGCGGGTCGACCAGATAATCGTGGGCAATGTTTTTCTCCAGCATGACCAGGCGCACCTTGCGCACATAGGGACTGGTATTGGTTCCGAGCAGTTTCATTGATTTACTCCACCGGCGCGTCAAAACTGTCAACACCTCAGCAACAAGTGCTGAGGTACTTTTTCCGGGTAAATTCCTGGCTATTTACCCAGCTTGTCCTTCAGGGCCTGGCCGGTTTTTTCCAGCGCCTGTCCGCCTTTTTCCAGTGTCTCGCCGGTCGCATTCTTGAGCTGCTGATTGATGGTGTGCGTGTCGAACGGGTTGGAATACAGCGGCACTTCGCGCCCGATATTTACCCCCAGCCACATTCCGACGGCTGCGCCGATCAGCAGGCTGAAAAAAATCGTTTTAAGCTGTTTCATCTAATCCTCCGGTAATTCATGAAATTACGGTGGGAAGGCATGCCGGCAAGCTGGGGCAGGAATTCCCGCGCAGCCGGATTATAGGTTATGCGGAGGCAACATATCCACCGTGGTATTTCGGGCCTGGGTCATTCGGGTCCGGGTGATTCCGGATCGCGGTTTGCGGATACCGGGTTATGACTGATACCGGAGCCTGTAACTTGCTTGAAACAATTGGTGGTCAATATTCAATGATTTCCGCACGGGCGGTGCGAATTCCCGGTTCATGAAATATTTGCGCAGCCCATGCAGTGTGCGGTTGCCCGTCGCGAAACCGGCCTGCCTGCGGAATATTAAGTTGAATACGGCGTAGTCCATTTATGCATGAAGCACACCCCGTACTGATCATAGAAGACGATCAGATGATAGGACAAAGCCTGAGCCGGGCACTGGCCGACGTCAGGTTGAAGGTGGACTGGATCCGCGACGGGGTCAGGGGCCAGGAGGCGATCGAGCGCAACCATTATTCGCTTGTGCTGCTTGATCTTGGCCTGCCGCTGAGGTCCGGCTTCGAAGTACTCAGGGCGATCCGGGATCGCGGCATTCTTACCCCGCTGTTCATCATCACTGCCCGCGAAGAAATCGATGACCGGGTAGCCGGGCTCGATCTCGGGGCGGACGATTATCTGGTCAAGCCGTTCAGCATCAAGGAACTGATAGCGAGAATCCGCGGCGTATTGCGGCGCAATGGCAGCCTGATGGTGCCGGCGATGAGCAACGGCGAGATCACCATCAACCTGGCGACGCTGGAAGCGAATTACCGGGACAAGTCGCGGTTCCTGTCCGCCAGGGAACTGGCGTTGCTGCATGCACTGATGGAGCGTCCCGGCATGATCCTGTCGCACAGCCAGCTCCAGCAGCGCCTGTATGGCAGCAGCGAGGAAGTTGCAAGCAATGTCGTCGAAGTGCTGATTCACGGCCTGCGCAAGAAATTCGACAGGGAAATCATTCGCAACGTGCGCGGCATCGGCTGGATGGTACTGAGGCACCCGTCATGATATCCCCGTCATGATATCCCCGTCATGATATCGCTGAAGAAGCAACTCATCGTCTGGCTGCTCGGACTGCTGACCCTGGTCGGCCTGTTCACAGGCGGATTCTCGTACTGGCTTGCGCAACGCGAGGCCAGCAAGTTGCTCGATCACCAGCTGCGGCTGGTTGGCGAAAGCATAGACGACGGGTCGAGGCTGCCTGTTATGCAGAAAAAATATGCCGGCGAGACGAATGCGGAGCGAAAAAGCGATTTCGTGATCCAGGTCTGGAATGCGCGGCGCGTCATGCATGCATCCCATCCCGACTTCGAGCTTCCCGCCGCCAAAGCCACCGGCTATTCCGATCTGGACCTTCACGGGGAAAAATGGCGCGCCTATACCATCATATATCCCGACCGCACGGTGCAGATTTCGCAGTCGGACCAGGTGCGCAGGGATATCGCGACCGATTCGGCATTGCGCTCGCTGCTTCCGATCGCGGCATTGCTGCCGCTGACATGGGTGCTGGTCGTGATCGGGGTAAACCGCATCATGCAGCCCCTTGCAGAAGTCGGCGAAGCCGCGACGCTGCGTGACGCGGGAAGCCTCGCGCCGCTGCCGATCGATCATGTTCCCGAAGAAGTCGCGCCGTTGATCAACGAGATCAACAGCCTGCTTGCGCGCATCGGGGAAACGCTGGAATCGCAGCGTCATTTCATGCTGGATGCCGCCCATGAGCTGCGTACCCCGCTCTCCGCATTGCAGTTGCAGATCGAGAACCTCTCGCAAAGCCAATCTCAGGAGGACATGGACGAGCGCATCGCCGAATTGATATCAGGGATAAGTCGCGCCTCGCATCTGGTCGGTCAGCTGCTGAAAATTGCCCGCTACGAATCGGAAAAGATCACGGTAAGGGAGGCTGTCGACCTGGCGGAACTGGTCAAGGATTGCATCGCGGAATTCATTCCGATTGCCGAAAGGCGCGGAATAGACCTCGGTATGACCCAATGCGAAACTGCAACGGTCTGGGCAAATTCGGATGATCTGCGCATCCTGTTTCATAA
Organism: Gallionella sp.; assembly: GCA_049580605.1. Taxonomy (GTDB): domain Bacteria; phylum Pseudomonadota; class Gammaproteobacteria; order Burkholderiales; family Gallionellaceae; genus Gallionella. Next base: position 15,827 of record JBAUQH010000129.1, read on the forward strand.
CCTGATCGACAATGCGATTCGCTATTCCTCCGGGCAGGGGCAGATCGATGTCAGCGTGAACGTCTCGGGAAAAATGACGCTGGTCAGGATACTGGACAGCGGTCCCGGCATTGCCGAAGAATTGCTGCCGCGCGTATTCGACCGCTTCTTCCGCGTCGCGCCGCATGAGACGGAGGGAAGCGGTGTCGGGCTTGCGATCGTGAAGGCGATTGCGGGTCGCGAATCCGCCACGGTCAGTTTGAGCAACAGGCATGACAGCAGCGGCCTGAATGCCGAAGTGATTTTGAATTCTTACATCCCCGCCTGAATGATTCCTGATTTTTCTGCCGGTATCCCGGCAGTTGCAGTCAATCGTTTTTTGCGTTTTGGAATGGCCATCGGGCAGATATTCAGCGGTGCCGCAGTAACCCCGGGCTTGTAACAATTTCTTAATAATAATTTCACTTTGAATTAAGTCTGCCTGCGTAATTTTCAATCCGCGAAACCTGAGTCGTATTAGTGGCCGCTTGAAACTTTCCAGAATCCAAACCGATCAATTTAGGAGCATGTGATGCGTTGCAAATTTGAATTCAAGATGAAATACCTTGCCCGGCTGATGCTGGGCGGCGTACTGATCAGCACGGCGGGCGTCTCGTTCGCGCAGGATGTAATCGATGTCGGCACGGTGCAAAGCAGCGCCGCAACCGCTACCTACCAGCAGGCGCCGACGCAAGGGTCGCTGGTTGCCACCCAGCCGCAGTCGATCATCAACCAGAATTACATCCAGCAAAACGCGTCGGCAGGCTCGAACTATTCGGACATCGTTACGATCGCACCGTCGGTCCAAAGCATCAACCCAAATGGTCCAGGACTGATGGAAACCCAGAGCATGACCATGCGCGGTTTCGGAGACGGACAATACAACGTTACTTTTGACGGAATCCCCTGGGGCGACTCGAACGATTTCACGCACCACTCCACCTCCTATATGATGCCGCAGGATATCGGCGGAATCGTGGTCGACCGCGGCCCTGGCGATGCGTCCAACATCGGCGACGCAACCTTCGGCGGCACTATTGCAGTCCAATCCAAGAATCCCGCCACCGGGGCGGGCTTCACACCCTACGCAAGCTTCGGCAGCTATAACACCAGACTGGTCGGCGGCGAATTCAACACCGGCACCATGAAAAATTACGGCGATGCCAGCATGTTCATCGACTACAAGCATCTCAGCAGCGACGGTTTCCTGACCAACAGCGGCTTGAATCGAGGGAACCTTTTCGTCAAGTTCATGAAGCCGATTTCCGCCGATACGGTGCTGACGTTTGTGACCATGACGGGCAGCCTGCATCAAAACGTTCCGGGTGCTTCGAGTATGGCTGACAAGGCCAAGTATGGCTACAACTTCGGCTTGAGCAACGATCCCGCCAGCATGAGTTACTACGGCTACAACTACGACAACATCAACACCGATATGGAATACCTTGACCTGGCCAGCCAGCAGGGCGACTGGGCGGTGAATAACAAGTTGTACACCTACGGCTATACCCACTACGGCTTCAACGGCGATGCACCTGGCGATCCGACTGCAGTTTCAGGCACGATGTATAGCGCCACGGATGTTTTCGGGCAGCAGATGTACATGTTGTATCGTTCCTGGGGTGACATCCTGAAAGCTTCGTTGCCGATGGCGTCAGGCACGCTGGATGCAGGTGCATGGGTAGACCGGCAGACCAATGACCGCATGGAAAGGAACGTGGACTACACCCTGAATGGGGCATTGGACACGTTGTCGACATCCGCCGGCGGCTATACCCGCCTGATGCATGACACCCTGACCACGATACAGCCTTATGTTCAGTATGAGTGGAAGGCCACGGACGCGCTGACCGTTACACCCGGCCTGAAATATTCATCCTTCACTCGAACAAACGATTCGCCGATCAACCAGGGTACCCTGGTGCCGTATAGCGGTTCGAACACCTGGAGCAAAGCGTTGCCGGCGGTTGTCGCACACTACGCCGTTACGCCAAAATGGAGCGCCTATGCCCAGGCAGCGCAAGGTTTCCTTGCGCCCAACCTGAAAGCGTACTACCAGCCCGGTGTTGACATGAGCACCATGAAACCGACCGAGACGACCAATTTCCAGGTCGGTACGACTTGGAAGGACCAGATGCTCACCGCGTCAGCAGATGCCTATAGCATCCAATCAAAGAACTGGATGCAAGCGAAAACGGTTGGTACGCAGACGTATTATGCAGATGCGGGCGATGTCAATTTCAGCGGCGCCGAGGCCGAAGGCACAGTGGGTGTTGGCGGCGGCTTCAACCTGTACGGCAACTACGCCATCATCAATTACAACGTGAAGGATCCTGCTTCCCTGGGCAGCGCGGTCAGCGGGATCGGCGGCTGTGGTCCCAATGGCGACAAACTGTGTGATGTTCCGGACAACACCTATGCGCTGGGCGTGCTATTCAACCAGGGACCCGCGAACGCATCCCTGATCGCCAAGGAAGTTGGCAAGCGCTATAGCGACGTTGTCCAGATGGACGCGTACACGATTACGAACTTCAATGTCGGTTACACCATCGCGAACGCGGGCAGCTCGGTCAAGAACCTGAAGCTGGGCTTCCAGGTCAACAACCTGTTCAACAAGACCGGCCCCTATATGTCTACAGGCAGCACAAGCACCGGTCAGGCGTACTACGTGATTCCGACCCGGAATTACGAGTTGACATTGTCCGGGACCCTGTAAATATGCCGCGGCACTTCGTGCCATTCGATTAACTGTTGCACCGGGGGCACCAAGCCCCCGTTACGCTTATACCAACCATGAATATCGATCACCTATTTGAACTGGCCAACCATTCCGGCGGAACGATGTACCTGATGGTCGTGCTGCTGCTGATCGCGCTGACGGTGATCGTCGAGCGTGCCCGCTTCCTGTCCAACATGCAGGGCGGCGGCGCGGAACTGATCGGCTTGCTGAAGCAGCACGAGGGAAAGATCGCCGGCATCGCGCTGACCGAAAAGCAATTGCGCCTGCCGCATGCCCGGCTGTTCGAAATCCTGCATTCTGAACAGGACAGCATCGACCGCGCCAGCCTCGGCGACCATCTGGAAGAGGCGATCATGCACGAAGTGCCGACCCTGGACCAGTCGCTGTGGATGCTGGATACCGTGATCACGCTGGCGCCGCTGCTCGGCCTGTTCGGCACCATCGTCGGCATGTTCAACGCGTTCCATGCGCTGGGCGACGTGATGAACGACACCACCCAGGTCACCGGCGGTATTGCCGAGGCGCTGATCTCGACCGCGTCCGGCCTGTTCATCGCAATGATCGGGCTGGTGTTCTTCAATGCGCTTTACACCCGCGTGCGCATCATCCTGCACCAGCTTGAAACCATCAAGATCATGGCCCTGAACCGCTACCAGAATGCCGGCATTCACGCGTTGCCGGGAAAAAGCACGGTCGAAATGATCCGCGCGCAGGCGAGGGCCTGATATGGGGAATCTGATGAGGTATCTGGCATGAGGTATATGTCTGCCCGCAAGGCGCGCATCGAGATCATTCCGATGATCGACATCATGCTGTTCCTGCTGGTTTTCTTTGCGATGCTGACGCTGCGCATGATCCCGTCGTCGGGCCATGTGACCAAGCTGCCGACCAGTTCGACCGCGACCGTGATACCGCACCCCAAACTGCTGGTCGAGATCGGCATGGACGGCTCGCTGCTGGTGGAAGACCGCACCCTGACGCTGGACCAGCTGACCGCGCTGCTGCTGCAGCGCGGTGCCAGCAAGACGGCGGTCACGATCGCCGGCAACGATGCCGCATCACTGCAGCAGGTGATGAATGTGATCGACGCGATACGCAAGGGCGGCGCGACCGAGATCGGTCTGGCGACCCGGAACAACGCCCAATAATTGCGATGACCTTGCAGACTCAATACAACCGCCATCCGTTTCAGGCGCTCGGGCTGGCATTCGCGATCGAACTGGTGTTGCTGGCCGGTGCCGGCCTGGCAATGGCGCAATCCAATTCGGAAAAATCGTCGCTGTCCGCGCCGGTGCCAATCATGCTGGCTGCCGAAGACCCGGCACCCAAGCCGCCGGAGCCCAAGCCGGTACCCAAGCCGCAGCCGAAGCCTGCACCGCGCACGCCACTGC
>JBAUQH010000130.1:0-5465 GCA_049580605.1 Gallionella sp.
AAGCAGACATCTCAACGATCCTTCCCGCACTTCCGCTTTGGCCGAGGTGCGGACTAATATTGCAAACATCTTGACTGTCCGCTGTGTGTCGATTGCCGTACTTGGTGAAAGACCGGTTTCGATTTGCGTAATTTCATAGCTGACTGGCTGCTAAGGGTGGGTAAGAGTCAGTCAGCCAGAAACTGGTGTATTCCGCAATACCTCCAAGTACGGTCATGCGGAATCAATCATAATCCGGACATCCCATTTTTTGTCATCGCATATGAACATCGATATTGATCTTTCGCAGCGCATCATCCTCCAGCAATCCGAACTGCCGTGGGTCGCCGCCCCAGGGAACGGGGTTCAGTACCGCTGGCTGGAGGGCGGCGCCGATACGGCGCCGCGCGCGACCGCGATCGTCCGGCTCGCGCCCGGCGCAAAGATCGCCGATTGCACGGAGGTCCTGGGCGAGGAGATCATGGTAATCGACGGGGTATTGAGCGACGGATTCGGCAGCTACGACAAGGGTTGTTACATCCAGAACCCGCCCGGATCGGCGCTAGCGTGCGAATCCGCACCGGGCTGCACGCTATTCGTGAAGCGGCATCATCTCGATGCGGACGACGACAGGCGCATCGTGGTGGATAGCGCGACGATGCCCTGGTACCAGGGACTGGTCGATGGCCTTTCGGTGATGCCGCTGTCGGAATTCGGCACCCGGCATACCGCGCTGGTGCGCTGGGCACCGGGTACCCGGTTCAACCCCCACCGCCATTACGGCGGGGAGGAAATCTATGTGCTGGATGGGGTGTTCGAGGATGAATACGGACGCTACCCGGCCGGCAGCTGGCTGCGCAGCCCGCATCTCAGCGCGCACTGCCCTTACAGCATCGAGGGCTGCACCATCTTCGTGAAGACCGGGCATCTGCTGCAGCGGGAAATCGCCGCATGAACCGCGCGGCCCGTTTCGGACCACGCAAGACGGGAACTACTGTTTGGGCGGCTTGACGATGCTGATCACTTTCGCTCTCGGTGATTCGCCGTCCGTGTAATAGGGTCTGGATTCATCGAAGCCGAGCGCGTCGGCCAGTTCCTTTTCGCGATCCGAGATCATCGCAAAACAATCCTTGATATCCTGGATGGTGCCCGCCGAAAGCGGATTGGTCCTTCCGCCGTGCGGCGTCACGTCCTTGACGATGTTGCCCAGGGTCTTGCGCATGATGCGCATGATGCGCTGTTCCTTGCTGAGTTCTGCTTTGTCCATGGTTATCGCCTGGTGTGGTTTGTCCGGTGTAATTCGATGGAAGTCACTTTACCGCAGAACGCGGCCGGGGTCAGATTTGATCATCGCGGCAAACTGCCTCGGGCTGTATCCGCAAGCCGTCGATCCGACACCGGGCCGCCCTCCGTTCAGGCTGTCTGCAACTTCGCCGCGAGTTTGTTCCTCGCCGTTGCAGTTGCTTTCTGTGCGGTCTTCCCTGCACGCTTGGCAGCCGATGCCACGCTTTTCGCCGCCTTCGTTACTCTTTTCTTCGCCGTTGCAGTCGCGCTCTGCGTGGACTTGCCTGCACGCTTCGCAGTCGATGCCGCGCTTTTTGACGCCATCTGTGCTTTTTTCTTTGCCGTCACGACCGCTTTATTGGCGGTCTTCTGAACTTTCTTCTCGGTTGCAGCCAGCGTCTTCGCGGCTTTCGCGACTTTTTTCTTCGCGGTCGCGACCGCTTTCCGGGTGGTCTTTTCTATTTTCTTTTGCGTCGATGCAAGACTCTTTGCCGCCTTCGCGACCTTTTTCCTGGCAGTCGCGGCCGCCTTTTTGGCGGCCACTTCTACCTTCTTTTCAGCCGAGGCCAGCGTTTTGCCGGCTTTCGCCACTTTTTTCTGCGCCGTCACTGCCGCCGCCCTGGCCTTCTTTTCCACTTTTTTCTCGGTCGCTACCGCGCGCTTGGCAGTCTTCCCGATAGTACGGCCGGCATTTTTTACGCCTGCTTCAACTTTTTCGACTATAGCCATGAGGTTCTCCATAAATTAAAAATTGCCGACTGAAAATGATCCTGAATCGCTACCAATGCACAAAACGAGATCGTAAAATAATTGTAGTAGATTGCGCCTTTCGGGCCCTGCGGTCAATCCCGCCCGCGCAATTTTCCGGGGACAGGCCGGAAATGATTCGATCCCGGAAATAATTTAGCCCCGGAATATTGCAATCAACGAACAGCGGGTTCTGCGCGCCCGGCATCGAGATCCGAATCCGCGCCGATGTTTCAATCCTTCTTCATGAACTGCTCAAGATGCGCCAGGAATGCGCGCGTCTTGGCCGGCAGATAGCGGCGCATCGGCATCACCGCCCAGGCCGGCACCGGCGGCAAACACCACTCCGGCAACACGCGCACCAGGCGATTGAACTGCACGTCTTCCGCAACGAAGCGGTCCGGCAATGCGCCGATACCGGCCCCGTCAAGCAACAGTTGCTGGATCACATCGAGGGAATTCAGCGTCAGCCTGCCCTGCGGCACGCCTTCCCAGACCGTCTTGCCGCGCAGCAGTTTCCACGAGACCGCAGTACCCCGTGCGGAGAGCAGGCGCACCGCGTGATGATGCTCGAGTTCGTCCGGATGGGCCGGCGCGGCATGCAGCGCCAGGTAGATCGGACTGGCATAAAGACCGAAGCTCTGCTCGTCGATCTTGCGCGCGACCAGCGTCGCATCGCTGTCCAGTGTGCCCATGCGTATCGCCAGGTCGAAGCGTTCGCCGATCAGGTCGACGCGCCGCGAGGTCAGGTCGAGATCGAGCTGAATCTCGGGCCAGGTTTCAACGAAGGTTGCGAATGCCCGGGAAAAATTCTGCATCGCATATTCGCCCGGCATCGAAACGCGCAAGTGGCCGCGCGGCTGTTCTTCATGGCTGTGCACGAAGTCCAGCGTGGAAGCGACCTCTTCGCTGACGCGGCGGCAGTGCTCGAGGAATGCCTTGCCGAATTCGGTCAGCGTCAGCCGGCGCGTGGTGCGCAGCAGCAGCCGCTGGCCCAGGGCGGCTTCGAGATTGGTCAACCGGCGGGAAACGGTGGCCTTGGGCATGCCAAGGTGCTCGGCAGCGCGAACCATGGTCTCCTGATCCACGATGGTCGCAAACAGGATGTAGTCGTCCGCAGAGATATTTTTTTGTTCCATTTATGGAATAGTCTATCCCGATTAACCGGCTTTATCCAGACATTCGATACGCCTATGATGCGCTCACTTTCCAAGTCACGGAGGCATCGATCATGAAATTACTCGCGTTTGCAGCCAGCAGCAGCAGGAAGTCGATCAACAAGCAAATGGTCACTTATGCGGCCAGCCTGGTCGAGGGTGCAGGGGTCGAAGTGCTGGACCTGAACGATTACGAAATGCCGCTGTTCAGCGTGGACCGGGAGGCGGAACTGGGCCACCCCGAACAGGCCAGGGCCTTCCTGGCCAAGCTCGCCGGCAGCGATGCGCTGATGATTTCGTTTGCCGAGCACAACGGCTCGTACAGTGCCGCCTACAAGAACCTGTTCGATTGGTGCTCGCGCCTGAACAACAAGGTGTTCCAGGACAAGCCGCTGGTGTTGCTGTCGACCTCGCCGGGCGCGCGCGGCGGCGCAAGCGTGCTGGCCGCGGCGACCGGTTCGGCACCCTTCTTCGGGGGACATGTCAAAGCCAGTCTTGCAATTCCGGGCTTTTACCAGAATTTCGATGTCGAGCGCGGCGTGCTGAAGAACGAGGAATTAAGGAACCAATTAGTCGAGGCGGTCAGCAGATTGCAGGAAAGCCAGTTGCAGGACACGGTGCCGGCCTGAGCCGATCCGCACTTTTAGTCATGAAAGGAGTCAACATGAAAATCATGGAACCGGTTGTACAAAATGAATCGCGCTTGATCGAGCGCATCGTCGAGGGTGTCGCGACGTCGGACGGCGCGGGCGTGAAGCTCACCCGCGTTCTCTCCGGCCAGTTGCAGCACCGCCTCGATCCATTCCTGATGCTGGATGCGTTCGCCAGCGAAAATCCGGATGACTACATCGCCGGATTTCCCGACCATCCGCATCGCGGCTTCGAAACGGTGACCTATATGCTGGACGGCCACATGCGGCATCGCGACAGTGCCGGGCACGAAGGCCTGCTGGAGAGCGGCGGCGTGCAGTGGATGACCGCGGGACGCGGCGTGATCCACTCGGAAATCCCGGAACAGGTGGACGGGCTGATGGAGGGTTTCCAGCTCTGGCTGAACCTGCCCGCGCAGCGCAAGATGGGCGAGCCGTGGTATCGCGATTTCGCGAGTGGCGCGATTCCCGAATACGTGACCCCGCAGGGCGTCACGTTGCGGGTGATCGCCGGTACCAGCAACGGTGTGGCCGGTGCGGTCACCCGCGAGGTCACCGAGCCGCTGTACCTGGACATCCATGCGCCGGCCGGGACCGAATTCACCGCAGCGCTGCCGTCATCGCACAATGCGTTCATCTATGTGTACCGCGGCGCGGTAACGGTCGGCGACACGAAGGTCGACTCGCGGCGCATGGGCATCCTGAGCAACACGCCGGGCGCGAACAGCGTGACGATCCGCGCGGCCGAAGCGGCGCGCCTGATCCTGATCGCGGGCAAGCCGCTCCACGAGCCGATCGTGCAGTACGGGCCGTTCGTGATGAACACCCAGCAGGAGATCTACCAGGCATTGAACGATTTTCGCAATGGGCATTTCGCCTGATTTACTGAACTTCAAACCGGAAAGGAGCAGCACATGAGCAATATTTTCAGGCAGGTCAACGGCGGCATCGCCGAATTCGTATCCCAACCCGCAGTCGGGGCCACGCTGGTGCTTGCCGCCAGGTTGCTGGCCGCGGCGATATTCATCATCGCCGGATACGGCAAGCTGGGCGCCGGCTATGCGGCAACGCAGGGTTACATGGCGTCGGCCGGCGTGCCGGGCGCGCTGCTTCCGCTGGTGATCGCACTGGAACTCGGCGGCGGGCTGTCGTTATTGCTTGGCTTCCAGACCCGCCTGGTTTCCTTCATGCTGGCGTTATTTTGTGTTGCTGCCGCGCTCATTTTCCATGAGGGTGCAAGCCAACAAATCATGTTCATGAAGAATTTTGCGATGGCCGGCGGTCTGTTGGCATTCACCGTGTTCGGCGGCGGCCGAGCCAGCCTGGACGGCGAATCCCGGACTTCATGAGGGAAATGATTGTTTGAGCCGGCCGGGTGTGCGCTGTCGCAGGCACACCCGGACCGTTTGCTATACCGGATTAATGCACCAATTTATAAATACCTATACTGGAGATGATTGAGATGTCTGAGCGCATGCCTGTCCTGTTCGTGTCCCACGGCGCGCCGGATTCGTTGCTGGAAGCGCCGGATACGGTGGCCTGCTGGGCCGGAATCGGCCGGCAGCTTCCCGAACCTTCCGCGATCCTTGCCGTGTCGGCGCACTGGGAAGCGCAGCGGCCCACCGCCAGTCTCGCCAGTGCCCCGGCG
>JBAUQH010000131.1:0-4473 GCA_049580605.1 Gallionella sp.
TGTTCGCCGAGTTTGCGTTTCTGTTCGATGTCCATGATCCACTCCTTGCATATTAGCGATTTCTAATATGTTACGCCTTGCCTCGTGAATCCGCAACGGAACATCTTCGCGCGCATTCGGCTCCGCAGCCAGGATCGCAGCGGCGATGCCGCGGTTTGGCTGGTTCCGCTGGCATCGCGGCAACGAAGAAACTCCGGGCCCGTTGTTCGAATTCCCTTAAAATCGGCCGATACAAAAAACACCTCAGGGGAATTTGTGCGTGGGTAACCATATTTCGTCGGTCGACTATTTCATCATCGTCATTTACCTGGTCGCCACCACCGTGTTCGGCGCATGGTTCGTCAAACGCAGCGGCGACATGCAGGGTTTCACCCTCGCCGGAAAAATCATCCCGGGCTGGGCGATCGGCCTGTCGCTGATGGCCACCTACCTGAGCAGCATCAGCTACCTCGCGAATCCCGGCAAAAGCTATGCATCCGACTGGCGCCCCTTCGTATTCTCGCTGACGCTGCCCATCGCGATCATGATTGCCTCGAAGTGGTTTGTGCCGCTCTACCGCAACCGGGTGCAGACCACCGCCTACGAATACCTGGAGCAGCGTTTTTCGCTGTGGGCGCGCGTGTACATGGGCGCGGCCTACATCCTGCTGCAGGTCGGGCGCTTTGCGGTGGTGCTCTATCTCACCGCATTGGCGCTGGCGGCATTGCTGAATGTCGATATCAGGGTACTGATCCTGGTGCTGGGTTTCCTGACCATCATCTATACCCTGCTCGGCGGTTTTGCCGCGGTGATCTGGACCGATGTCGTGCAGGCCGCGGTGCTGTTCCTGGGCGGGCTGGTGTGCCTGCTGGTGCTGCTGGTCAACATGCCGGGCGGCTGGGAACAGCTGGCCGCGGTCACCAGCCGGGAGCACAAATTCGCGCTGGGGACGATGGATTTCGACCTGGTCACGCAGAGCTTCTGGGTGATCTTCATTTTCGGCCTGGTCGAGAACCTGAAGAACTTTTCGGTCGACCAGAATTATGTCCAAAGATTTTTATCGGCACCCAGCGAGGCGGAAGCGAAAAAGGCCCTGTGGCTGGGCGGCCTGCTGTACATCCCGATCTCGGCGATCTTCTTCATGATCGGCACCGCGCTGTTTGTCTACTACCTGAATGTGCATCCCGCGGATTTGCCGGCCAAGGCGGACCTGGTCTTCCCCTACTTCATCGTGCATGAATTGCCGACCGGCATGGCCGGGCTGGTGATCGCCGGCGTGCTGGCCGCCGGCATGAGCACCATGAGTTCATCATTGAATAGCGCGGCGACCGTCTACACCATCGATTTTTACAAACGCGTGCTGAATCCGGATGCGGACGACCCTGCGCAACTGAGGATGATACGCAGCGCAACCGGCCTGATCGGCGGGCTCGCCGCGCTGGCCAGCCTGGCGATGATCAACGCAAAAACGGCCCTCGATGTGTGGTGGGAAATCTCGGCGATCTTCGGCGGCGGCATGCTGGGCCTGTTCCTGTCGGCGGTTCTAATGCCGAAACTGCAATCGCGCCAGGCCCTGTTCGCGACGATTGCCGGCCTGCTGTTTGTCGCCTGGGCAACCGCCAGCAAGCTCTGGTTTGCCGGTGGTGGTTGGGCATTCGGCTGGCACGCGATGATGATCGGGGTGGCGGGCACGCTGCTGATCATCGCGACCGCTTATGTCTTGCAATTGGCAGGTTTATTGCGTTCGCCGGCACGGGTTTGAAAACGCCGGCAAGGCATGCGCGGCCTGATGGACTCTCCTTATGCAATGCGCTGATTTGCGCAATTTCGGTCAGGACGTCGCATTTTTCGCCGGTTATAGTTTGCCACGGTAAATGAGACGGGACCCGGATCATGTCGAAGGCAAGCGAATACGCAGCAAGGTTCAACAAGGTTTTCGATTACATCGACAAACATCTGGATGAGGAATTGCCGCTGGAGCGATTGAGCCAGGTTGCCAATTTTTCCAAGTTTCATTTCCACCGGCAGTTTTCCGGATACACCGGCATCAGCGTCTACAAATATGTCCAGCTGGTGCGGCTCAAGCGGGCATCCTACCGGCTCGTGTTCAACAGTGCGAAAAGAATCATCGACATTGCACTGGATGCCGGTTTTGAAAATCCGGAATCGTTTTCCCGCGCATTCAAGAATACCTTCGGCCAGACGCCATCCGAATTTCGCAGCAACCCCGCCTGGCAACACTGGAACGAGCAGTACAAGTTCCCGATCCGCCAGATTAACCAGATCAGAAAGAGGAGCAATAACATGGAAGTCAAAATCGTCAATTTCGAGCCCGTCAAGGTCGCGCTGCTCAAGCATTCGGGTCCGCCCGCGCTGCTCAATGATTCGGTAAAAGTGTTTATCGATTGGCGCAAGGAAAGCGGGCTGTCCCCCGTCCAAACCAGCCGGACATTCGGCATTGCCTACGACAATCCCGATACGGCCGAACCGGACAAGTTCCAGTTCGGCATCTGCGGCTCCGTGACAGAGGCTATTCCCGACAATCCCCAGGGCGTGCAGAACAGCCTGATTCCCGGCGGTCGCTGCGTGGTGCTTCGCCACTTCGGCGCGCATGACAGGCTGGGCGAAAGCATTTACCCGCTGTACCGCGAATGGCTGCCCCAAAGCGGGGAAAACCTGCGGGATTTTCCATTGTATTTTCACTACCTGAACCTCATTCCGGAGACGGCCGAGCCTGACCTGGTTACCGATATCTATTTGCCGTTGAAATAGCGGCAGGGAATCGCCGGGCGGTTGATCAAACCGAATCGCCGCCCTTATGATGCAATGCAAAGCCGAACTGCCTCGGCATGCAAGGGAGGAAGATTCATGCGCCAGCTGCACAGCAAGCTCGAAGACATTCCCAACATCGGCAAGTCCATCGCGTCCGACCTGCGCGCGCTCGGCATCCTCACCCCGCAACAGCTCGCGACGCGCGATCCGCTGGAAACCTACCTCGCCTTGTCTGGCCCCATGGGCCAACGCCACGATCCCTGCGTGCTGTACACGCTGATCGCCGCGCAGCATTATCTGCACAGCGGAGAGTCCGTCGCCTGGTGGAAATTCACGGAGCAGGGGAAAAAGATGCTTGCGGAACAAGCGGAACACAAAGCGAGATTGCCGCGAAGCGGGTCCTATTAGCACGGTTTCGGTATAACTGGGCGATCGCAACCGGCGCTTCTTCACCAACCTGGACACAACGCCAATATGGGAAATTTATATTAATGACAGGCTGCGGCAATCCGATGCGCAAATGCAAAACCGGACCCCGTCATTTCATCCGTGAATCGGCATTTTCACAGCTGCGTAGCCTTTACGCCGGTGAGTAAAGCGGAATTCAGATTTCAGCGGGAGTTCACAGAAACGTTTGCATTGACTGGCGCGTGGCCGTTAAGGATACTTCAAATTATGCGTTTGAATTTCCCACCCTCATGACGAACTTCTGGACATGGGCTTCCATCGTCGGGCTGTCGATGACCCCCAATCTGGTGCTGGGGCCATCGGCGGCGGTCGGCTTGGGCGTCGCGGCCCACTTCAACCCGTGGGTTCTCCTGCCGGTGGTCGCGGTGGCGGGCTACGTCGAGGGACTCATCGTCGCCTGGCTAGGCGACGAAACCACGCACATCGGCTTCATCGGCCGCTGGGTCGCGCGGATGCGCACGCCAAGGGCCGTGGCGTTCTCCAACAAGTGGGGCGTCTGGGGCGGCCTCACGCTTGGCTGCGCCGTGGTCGGACAAGAGCCGATCCTGGTGGCGCTCCGCTGGCTGGGCATCGAAATGCGCCGGATCTGGTTTCCGCTGGCGGTCAGCAATGCGGTCTTCGCGGTCATCTATTACGCGATCGTGTGGAGCGGCCTCCGTGAGATCGCGAACCTCTGAGCCCACCGGGAATAAAGGGAACAGGCTGAGCTGGGGTTTTGGTCAATTCTTTGCTTAATCCCGATTGGTCGATTACCGCATGATCAACGTCGCAAGCTGCGCGATCAGAACCGGCCTGGCCAAGTGGATGCGCTGCGAGGCTGATACTGAAATTTCTGAAATCGTGATTTGTCCCTGATTATTTCCCCAAGGTCCCTGATTTCCAACCCAAATTCTTGAACACCACCTCCTGCACATCCTTGGACAAACCTTTGGCCGCTGCCACTTTTTGCAACGCAGCCTGCATCTGTTTTTTCAGCGCGGGCCGGTATTTTTTCCAGTGGTCCAGCGTGAGCACCAAGCGCGCGGCCACCTGCGGATTGAGCTTGTTCAGCGCGATCACCTGTTCCGCCCAGAACGCATAGCCGCTGCCATCCGCCGCATGGAACTGCGACGGATTGCCGTTGCAGAAACTGAAGACCAGGCTGCGCGCGCGATTGGGATTTTTCAGCGTGAACGCGGGATGGGTCATCAGCTTGCGCACCGCTTTTACATCGGTATGCGTCGCCACCGCCTGCAGGCTGAACCACTTGTCGAC
>JBAUQH010000132.1:0-46448 GCA_049580605.1 Gallionella sp.
CGACATAGCGCGCCGTGACGCTGCCTTGGTCGGTGCGCAGCAGCGCCGGTTCGCCGCGACGCATCGACCTCACCGCGGAATGTTCGCAAATCCGCACGCCCAGGCTGGCCGCCCCGCGCGCCAGACCGAGCGTGTAATTGAGCGGATGCAGATGACCCGATCGGCGGTCATGGTAGCCGCAGTGGAATCTCGGGCTGTCTATCCAGCGCTGCAAGTTGTTCGGCTCTATCCACTCGGAATCGGCGTCAAACCGGTAGCGTTTCGCCATAGCCTCATACCATTTTCGCAGTGCGACACCCTTGCGTTCGCCGACCGCCACGCCGAGAAATCCATCGACCAGGTCGCACTGGATGCCGAACCGTTTGATGCGCTCGCGCACCAGATCGAGCGCATCAAGGGTGATACCCCATACCTGCCGGGCCGCGTCGATACCGAGCGCCTTCTCGATCACCGTCTGATCGCAGGCCAGTCCGGCTATGATCTGCCCGCCATTTCGCCCGCTCGCACCCCAGCCCACTTTTTCGGCTTCCAGCACAACAACCGAGTAGCCCCTGTCTGCCAGCTCGATCGCGGCTGACAGGCCGGCCAGACCGGCACCGACCACGCAGACATCGACTGACACATCGTCTTCCAGTCGAGGGTAATTCTGCTGGCCGTTTGCACTTGCCGCGTAATATGAGTGTTGCACCAGTTTCTGTTCACTTGCCAACATAAGGCTTCCTTCAATATTTGGTTGTTGCCGCAATCCGGCCGCACAACCAGGTCCAGATCAGCGTTGCAGCGGCATTGCTGGTCAACTCGGCGTGGTCGTAGGGAGGCGCAACCTCGGCGCAATCCATGCCCACCCAGTTGAGGTCATGCCAGCCTTCGAGCAGGGTCATCGCCTGCGCACTGGTCAGTCCGCCCGGTTCCGGGGTACCGGTACCCGGGGCATAGGCCGGATCCAGCGCATCGATATCGAAAGTCAGATAGAGCGGCGGGTTGCCGGCCTTAGCCATACGCGCCCTGACCTCATCGATGACATCCTGCAAAGCCGCGCCGTCCCGGCCTCGCAATTCGCGGCCGGTATATATCCGTCCGCCGCGGTCATTCACATATTCGCGCGCGTCGCGCATCCCCGATGAGCGGATGCCAACCTGGACAAAAGCTTCCGGCAGCACCAGCCCTTCGGTATAGGCCTCATGCACCCAGGTGCCGTGTCCGGAAGGCTCGCCAAAATGTTCGGTCCAGGTATCGCAGTGCGCATCGAAATGAATACAGGCGAGCGGACGCCCGTAATGGGTGCGGTATGCGCGCAGCAACGGCAGCGTGATCGAATGATCTCCGCCCATCCAGACCATCTGATACCGGGCGATCAACGCGCTGGCTTGCGGCATCAGTGCGGCGCGCATGCTGTCCAGGCTGGTGTTGGGCAGCGGCAAATCGCCGAGGTCGGCCAGATATTCCAGCGGTGAAGTATCGAACAAGGGATGCGTCGCATCGCACAGCATATGGCTGGCCTGCCTGATTGCGCCTGGTCCGAACCGAGCTCCCGGCCGATTGGTGACGCTGCCATCCCAGTTCACGCCGGCTATCGCGTAGGGTTTCCCCGAAGTGTCAGCGGCCTGGCCAACAGGTGGAATCGCCAGGCCGAGAAATCCGCCCGAGCGGGTATAGGCAAATGCATGTTTCATGGTGTCACTCCAATCAGATGATCCGCAAACTACCCCCGAAATTTTGCATCTGCATCAGATGATTCGAGGTGCGGATATTGATATTCGGCAAAAAAATCAGTGCCTGGCTTGCTCATCGCAGCTCAGGCACAACGACAACTTGCAACAGGTGCAACCAGTTCGGTAGGATACTAGCCCAGACAATGGCGCAATCCATAGAGCCACTTTTCGATACAACAATGGTGCCGCTTCAGCTTGCTGTCCATTCAAAAAAACCTGCTTGAACAAGACTCCTATGCCCGGCTTCCCCTCATCCACCAGCATGCTGATTAGCAACGCCACCCGCATGATTGCGGAAGAACGGCTGCGTTATCCCGGACTGCATCCGCAGTCGTGCCAATTGGGCGAGCAGGCCGGCCGGCACTTCCTGTACGGCGTGCCGATGCACTGGATGAATGACTGGGGTACACCGGCGCCGCTTTTTGTCGCCCACGCTCAGGGTGCACATTTTACCTGTGCCGATGGGATCGACTATGTGGATTTTTGCCTCGGCGATACCGGAGCCATGTTTGGCCACAGCCCGGAACCGGTGGTCCGCGCCCTGAAGCGGCAAGCACTTCACGGCTATACCACCATGCTACCCAGCACCGTTGTGCCGGCAACCGGCGCGGCACTGGCAGAACAATTCGGCCTCCCCTTCTGGCAGCTGACCACCACCGCAACCGATGCCAACCGCTTTGTGCTGCGATGGTCGCGCGCCGTGACGGGACGAAACAAACTGCTGGTATTCGACGGCTGCTACCACGGCACAGTCGACGACACCATGGTCGATGTCGTGGCGGGCAGAACAGTCGGCAGGTCGAGCCTGCTCGGGCAGACGACCGATCTGGGCCAGCATACGGTTGCGGTCGATTTCAACGACCTGGCTGCCGTTGAACGGGAACTGGCAAGCGGAGACATTGCCTGCCTGCTCACCGAACCCGCGCTGACCAACTGCGGCATGGTGTCCGCCCGGCCCGGCTTCATCGCCGGTTTGCGCGAATTGACACGGCGTCATGGCACCCTGCTGGTGCTGGATGAAACGCATACCATTTCCAGCGCGCGGGGCGGTTGGGCACGCAATGCGGGCATACAACCGGATTTCATCGTGATCGGCAAACCGATAGCGGGCGGCTTGCCGGCGGCAGCTTACGGATTCAGTGCAGAGCTGGCTGCCGGAATGAAAGCCGTCAAGGACGCGGCACCCGCCGGACATTCGGGCATCGGCACCACATTGTCCGGCAACATGATCGCGATCGCGGCAATGCATGCGACCCTGACTGAGGTTGCAACATCAGCTGCCTATGCGCATATGCTGGATCTCGCCGCCTCGCTCCAGAAGGAACTGGAAGCCTTGTTGCAGCGGCATGCGCTGCCCTGGTGCATTACGCGCATCGGCGCGCGTCTCGAAATGCAGTTCTGCGCGAATGCGCCAATCAATGCCAGGCAGGCGCGCGCGGCCCAGAACGATGAACTGGAGCGCGCGATTCATCTTTTCCTGCTTAACCGCGGTGTGCTGCTGACACCCTTCCATAACATGATGCTGGTCTGCCCGGCCACCCGGACGGCAGACATGACAAGACTGCTCGACGTTCTCGACGATTGCCTGAGCACACTTGTCCGGGATTCATGCTAACGGAATGATCTCCCGGTTTCCGGTAAAACGGGGCGGGTAAACAGCAGCACGTATCCACTCAGGGCGGCGGCCAATAAGCCGACCTGCCAGAGCAGTGCCTCGCTGCCCAGGGTCTTCATCGCGGTGCCGGCGATCAGCGGACCGAAGATCGAACTTGCCGTATAGACCATGGAGACTTTCCTGACGTTGACCGACAAATCGCCGTCTCCGGCTTTGGTGGCCGCGATGATGGACAATGTCAGATAGGAAGTGATGGTGCCGCCCAGCGCAAAGATGGTGATGGCCAGGCCGGTGTAGCCGATCGGGAGGACCGCAATCACCGCAAGGATAACGGTGATGGTCGCGCATATCAGTATTGCGAACCGCAAACCGCGATGATCGGCAATCCAGCCAACCAGATATTGCAGCAACAGCCCCCCCAGACCAAACACCGCAAGCAGTGTCGCAATTTGATCGGTGTCCAGGCTGCGGCCCAGTCCGAAAATTGGGAAAAGACCGGAGAAAGCCGCTTCGCTGATGCCGGCAACCATTCCGACAGCGATTCCCAATGCAAGCAACCTGCGCTGCAAAGAACCGGGATTGTTGCCGGGACCGGCTGACAGCACGGATTGCGCTGCAGGAGTGGGTCGGGTAAACGCCAGCGGCAACAGCGCCGAACAGGTGAAAGCAATTCCCAGAACAGGCGCCAGATTGCCGCCAAAGCCGCCCCACTTCGCCAGCATCGGGGCAACAATGGGGGCGATTCCGATCAATGTCTCATGGAAGCCAACCAGGCGGCCACGCGCATCGTTTGGCGCAATGCGGTAAAGCCAGGGTTCGAGCCCGATCCACCGCAAGCCCATGCCCAGTCCAATCAGAACGGCTGGGGCCAACCAGTCGGGCCAGCCGGTTGCGGGTATCAAGGCAAGGCCCAGCATGCTGACCAGCAAACCAGTCACGATGACTGCGCGGTAGCCGAACCGGACGTTCAGTCCCGGGGCAATCGCCAGACCGGCCAGCATGCCGAACCATATACCGGAAGCGAAAATGCCCAGTTGGGCCGCATTGAGGCCATGCCGGGTCAGCCAAAGCGGCAACACCACAATGCCAAAGCCGAACTGGCCAATCTGCGACAGTATCGAAACCGTATTGAGGAAACCGATCGTACGCCAGTCGATGCGGCGATCCGGCATCAACATGAAGTTACATTCGGGGACTGCCAAATGGCATAGATTTTCTTTACCGGCTCCAGGTTTTCCCACACCCCCGTGAAGCCGGCCGGAATCACGAAGGCACCGCCTGGTCCGAATTCCCGTGCCTGGCCGCTGCTGTCGATAAGCCGCACCCGCCCTTCAAGCAGAACGCAAAGCTCCTCCTCGCTATAATTCACCTCGAATGAACCGGCACTGGATGCCCATATACCCGTGAAAAATTGCCCGCTGGGATCCCGGTAGTGATTCCAGGTTTGCGTCCGGCAAGGAATCTCCGAGCGCATTCTTTCGAGTGCGATTGCGGATTCCTCGACGGCGGCATTATGGGTGGAAAAATCGACGATGGAATCGATCCGCATTTTTTCAGGCATGTCCCTGGACTCCTGTCAGGACAATGAGACGATTGCCTCGATTTCAACCAGCACATCCCTGGGCAATCTTGCGACCTGCACCGTTGAACGCGCGGGGCAATGACTGCCGAATGCCGCCGCATAGATCGCGTTCATCGCGGCAAAATCCTCGAGGTTTTTTAGGAATACGGTGGTCTTGGCCACTTGCCCCAGCGTGGCGCCGGCGGCTTCGATCACCGCGCGCAAATTTTCAAGCACCTGTTGTGTTTGCAGCTCGATCCCGCCTTCAACCAGGCTGCCATCCGGACGAAGCGGTATCTGGCCGGAGGTAAACAGCAGCGGACCCGTGGCCATTGCCTGGGAATACGGCCCGATTGCCGCAGGTGCTTGATTGGTTTGAATCTGCTTCATCGAATTTCCTTAGGGATAGTTTTGTATGTAAAGGCCGGGGCGTCAGTTCGACGCGGAACGGATTATTCCACAAAGTTCTCGCTTGCTCTTAATCAGGACACGCATACTTGCAGAATAAGTCTGGCACGAACCGGGACGAATATGCACAGTGACGTGCTTCCGGCAACCATCCGCTTATATTTGCGGAGCGCCTCTGCATGTTTTTGGGGCAGGATCAGCCCCTATCGATAAAGGGAATATTTGGTACCATCAAAATTAACCAAATGGCTCTTGTTTGATTGCCAAATCAGGTAGAGAATCAAACCAACATTGAAAGATACGATAAATACTCTTTATAAAATAGTGTGTTGTGTTTGTTATGCGGCGCAGGGTTGTACCTGAAATATTTTGATCCATTGGGTTTTGGTTAACTTAGATAAGTATAATTGTTTGCAGTGATTGGATGTATGCGGGAGATGGCGCAAAACTTGCATTCCCAATTGATCGCGATGTGATTGCGACTTCGGAACCTTGGTCGCACAGCAGCTTTCCTTTCACGTCTATCGCCTGAGGTGTTGGGCTTTATTAACCGATGTAACTAAGGAGAATATTATGTTCGGTAGCAACCTGAAGAATCGAGTGGGACTGCTAAGCGCTCTGTTGGCAACGGCCTTGTTGTCACTTGGCCTGCCAGGAATATCAGTGGCTGCAGATGACAACGTACTCAATATCTACAACTGGTCTGATTACATCGGCGAAAACACAATACAGAATTTCGAGAAGGAAACCGGCATCAAGGTTCGCTACGACACCTTCGACAGCAATGAAACGCTGCATGCCAAACTGGTGGCCGGAAAAACAGGCTACGACATCGTCGTGCCCTCATCGAACTGGGCCAAGATACAGCTCGAAGGCGGACTCCTGATGAAACTGGACAAGAGCAAGATCACCACCTACGGCAACCTCGATCCGTTCGTGATGAAGAACCTGGCCACCATGGATCCGGGTAACCAGTACCTTGTTCCGTGGATGTGGGGAATCACCACCGTCGGCATCAACGTCGACAAGGTCAAAGCCGCTTTGGGCAACTTGCCGATGCCGGACAATGCGTGGGACCTGATCTTCAAACCGGAATACATCAGCAAGCTGAAGTCCTGCGGTGTGTCCATGCTTGATTCGGGCGACGAAATATTTCCTGCCGCGCTGCGCTACCTCGGCAAGCCACCCTATAGCCATAATCCCGCTGATTACAAGGCAGCTGCCGATCTGCTCAGCAAAATCCGTCCATATGTCACCCTGTTTTCGTCGTCCGGCTATATCAACGACCTGGCCAGCGGTGCACTGTGCGTGTCACTCGGTTGGAATGGCGACATGAGCATCTCGAAAAGGCGCGCAGAGGAAGCGAAGAATGGCGTGCATATACAGGTGTTGTTGCCCAAGACCGGCGCCATTTTGTTCTTCGATACCATGGCAATTCCGGCCGACGCTCCGCACGTGGCAAACGCCTACAAGTGGATGAGCTACATTTATCGCCCGGATGTCAATGCCGGCCTGGTCAACAAGGTTTTCTACGCCAACCCGGTTCCGAGTGCGGCCAAGTACATCAAACCCGAAATCCGTGCCGACAGGACCGTGTTCATGACACCTGAAGACCTGTCCCGGATGGTTCCTCCCGATATGGTGCCCAGCGACATCCGGCGCCTGCGCACACGGCTCTACACGACGTTCAAGACCGGTCTCTGATTATTGATCCGAAACAGGGAGTGTTATTGATCAGAAACTAGGGAGTGGCTGTTGCAGCCGCTCCCGAATAACCAAGAAAATAAAAAGGGGCGCTGGGCATGGCAGATTCTGTTGCGAACGCTACTGGCCGCGGGGATGAAGCACATTTCCTCAGAATTGACCGGCTGAGCAAGCATTTCGACGAAGTTGCTGCAGTCGACAATGTTTCTCTGGACATCAAAAAAGGTGAAATCTTTGCCTTGCTCGGCTCTTCGGGTTGCGGAAAATCAACGCTGCTGAGGATGCTGGCAGGATTCGAGTTGCCGACTTCGGGCAATATGTACCTCGATGGTGAAGATATCGCAAAAATGCCGCCTTACGAGCGGCCCATCAACATGATGTTCCAGTCATACGCACTGTTTCCGCACCTGACTGTTTGGGAAAACGTCGCGTTCGGCCTCAAGCGCGACGGCATGCCCAAGGATCAGATCGCCGAGCGCGTCGAAGCGATGCTCGGCATCGTCAAACTCAAACCTTACGCAAAACGCAAGCCGCATCAGCTCTCGGGAGGACAGCAGCAGCGCGTCGCACTTGCGCGTTGTCTGGCCAAGAGTCCGAAACTGCTGCTGCTTGACGAACCCCTCGGCGCGCTGGATCGAAAATTGCGCGAGGAAACCCAGTTCGAGCTGGTCAATATTATCAAGAGTGTGGGGGTTACCTGCGCCATGGTGACCCATGATCAGGAAGAAGCCATGATCATGGCCGACCGTATCGCGGTAATGCAGGAAGGCCGTTTCCTGCAGGTCGGGCCTCCCGCTGAAATATACGAGACGCCCAGCTGCGTATTCGTTGCAGGCTTCATTGGCGATGTCAATCTGTTCAAGGGCAAGGTCGTCGTTGATGAACCTGACCATGTCGTCATCGATACGCCCGAGTGCCGCCAATATGTCTCACACGGCATCACCGGAACGGTAGACATGCAGGTAAGCATCGCGTTGCGCCCGGAGAAAATATGCCTGCAGAGCCAAGAGCCTGCCCTTGAACAGCGCGAGTCACCCGAAGAGCAGGGGTTTAACACTGCCCGCGGAACGATAGATGGAATTGCCTACTTCGGCAAGTACACGCAGTTCCAAGTCAGGCTGGAAAGCGGCAAGGTGATCAAGGCTTCGCGCGAGAACTCGGCTCGCCACGAAGAAACCCAGCTGGTTCGCGGCCAGCAGATATACGCGTGGTGGGACGGCAGTGATGTCGTCGTGCTGGCGAACTAGACCACGGGTGCGAAGACAATGAACATTGCAACCGGCATAACCAAAAATGGCATTGTGCAGTTTCTCAAGAGAAGCCTGGGACGACGCACCGTCATTGGCATCCCGTATGGATTCCTGATCCTGTTTTTTTCGGTACCCTTTCTGGTCGTTCTGAAAATCAGCGTATCGAGCACGGATGCGCTTGGTATACATTTCCAGGACCTGACCAGCTATGTCGACGGCATACTCCAGCTCAAGATCAAACTGTCGAACTACATATTCCTGACCACGGATCCGCTTTACATCGAGACCTACTGGTCGTCGATCAAGTTTGCGGCGATCAATACCCTGATCTGCCTGATTATCGGTTACCCGTTCGCCTATTTCATGGCGAGATCGCCCGCCACCATGAGGCCCGCGCTGCTGATGATGGTATCGCTGCCGTTCTGGACCTCCTATTTGCTGCGCGTCTACGCCTGGAAAGGCCTGCTGGACGACAACGGCGTGATCAACAACGTGCTGATCTGGCTGCATGTCATCCACGATCCGATCAAGATGATGTACACCGGTTTTTCCATGACGATCGGCATGGTGTACACCTATGTTCCGTTCATGATACTGCCCGTCTATGCCACCCTGGTGAAGATGGACTTGCGCTTGCTCGAGGCCGCCAAGGATCTGGGGGCGACACCGTGGAAAGCGTTCTGGCTGGTGACCGTACCCTTGTCGAAAAACGGCATCGTTGCCGGCTCCATGCTGGTTTTCATACCGAGCGTCGGCGAGTATGTCATTCCCGAACTGCTGGGCGGGCCCAGCACGCTGATGATAGGACGCGTGCTCTGGGACGAATTCTTCAGCAACAACGATTGGGCAATGGCATCGGCGGTCGCGGTGAGCATGATCGTTCTGATTCTGGTCCCGCTGGCCATCTTCAATAAATTTCAGGCCGAGTCCGGCGGCGTGCGGGGGTTATGAAGCATGGATAGCAAACTCGGCAAATCATGGTTGATCGCAGGGTACGTGTTTCTCTACGTGCCTATCCTGACGCTGATCATCTTCTCATTCAACGAATCGAAAATGGTAACCCTGTGGGGCGGATTCAGCTTCAAATGGTATGGCGTGATCATGCACGACAGCGAAGTCGTGAATGGCTTTATTTTGTCGATGAAGATCGCATTGCTGACCGCCACGGCTTCGGTCGTGCTTGGCACGTTCGCTGCGTTTGCGATGGTGCGCTACAAATCTTTCTTTGGGCGTACTGCATTTTTTGCCCACATCAATGCGCCGCTGGTTGTGCCCGAAGTGATCACCGGACTGTCGCTGCTGCTCTTTTTCGTAATGTGCGAGCGTTTGATCGGCTACCCCGAACGCGGCATTTTCACCATCTGGGTCGGACACACCACGTTCGGCCTGTCCTATGCTGCCGTGATCATCCAGTCGCGATTGCTGGAAATGGACAAATCGCTCGAGGAAGCGGCGATGGATCTCGGCTGCAAACCCTTCCAGGTTTTTTACCTGGTCACGCTTCCGTTGATCGTGCAATCGCTGATGGCTGCCTGGCTGCTTACTTTTACCATCTCACTGGACGATGTGGTCACCACCGCATTTCTCTCAGGGCCGGGGTCGTCTACCCTGCCCCTGGTCATCCTGTCCCGTGCGCGCCTGGGTCTCGACCCGACCGTGAATGCGATCGCGACGATCACGGTGGCAGTGGTCTCGGTTGGCGTGGTCGCCGGCAGCCTGTGGATGAGCCGCCAGGAACGCATGCGCGCGGCGGAACAGTCGGCTGCCTACCGTGAAGGCATGCAAGCGGTGGCGGCATGAGGATGAACAAATCACCGTGCGGCGATAGCCGAACGTTTTCAGGCCACGTGATCGTGCTGTTGACGATCCAACATCGTTGTTATTTATGGAGAGGGGGATAAATGTCTAGCAATTTTCAACCGCGTGGTCGGGAAATCAGCGATCCGACATATTTTCAACTATTGAAGGGAGTACGACCCATGTCAAAACTCAAACAAATCACCCTCGCCATGTTGCTGGCGTTACCGTATGCGGCTGCCCAGGCGGATACTGTCAGCTCTGCCGAATTCGATCCGCTTTCAATCAAGGTCGATGCGATGCAGGACAGCATGGCAACGGCCGGCCTTACCGGCCTGCGCATCAGCGCCGGGATCGATCCGGTGTATATGTACAACAAGGACAAAGGCACCAAATCGTTCTCTTTCCTGAATAATTTTTCAAGCATTAACGGCAGCGGGGAATTCTATTCCTACGACAATTCGTATTTTGGCGTCGCCTATCTCGACATCCAGAAACAGATGGACGATGGCACGAAGATGCGCATCACGCTGATGCCGAGCAAGAGTTCCGGATCGGGCTACAACTTCGGCAATATCGTGCACGAAGCCTCTGCATCGATTCCGCTCGGCGAGCCGGCCACCCGGCTGATTGTCGGGCAAATGCCCGACGTATCGGGCTACCAGCCTTATGTAAATACCTTCGCCGGGGCCAACGCCGAATACAGCAACATGCTGTACTATGGCTTCCCGGAATACTTCATCACCAAAAACCTGCAGTTCGACTTCACCGCGGCGACTTTCTACACCGGTGCCGGTCTGGATATCACCAGCGGGCCCTGGGAAACCAAGCTGATCCTGGCGAACTTCAACTCGGCGAACAACCTTTGTGTTGCAGGATCGCTCAACGCCGGGGCGTGCCCTACCCAGACAGGAAATAGCCCGACCTTCATCTACAACGCGACCTATGCCCAGGCTGAATACTGGGGCTATGAGTTCACCGGCTATGAAGGCAAAGTCGCAAACTGGGCAACAGGTGGGATCAGCCGTCTGGACCAGTTCGAGATCGATGCCTGGTGGACACGCGCCGACCTCAACGCCAACATACAATACACAATAGGTCGCCAGAAAGATGGCGCGATGAGCACCGATGCCGCGGGCAACCCCCAGGATTCGGGTTGGTGGGGCATCTCCACCCTGGTTTCCGAAATCATCACGCCCAGGTTCACCCTGGCCGGGCGTCTGGACTACCTGAACAACCAGAAAAACGGCGGCGGAACCTTCAACGTCTATGACACGAGCGGCGTCGGGGCAGGCGATGGTATCAATGGCTTCGGCCCAGGCGATACGGCCGCTGCAGGTTACGATGCGAACAAGGGTGCAAACCGGACTGCGATCAGCGTGTCTGGAACCTACCGGCTGTCACAATATGTCGCGCTGCGCGGCGAAGTCCGTCACGATATCGCAACAACAGCAGCCTTCTACAATTACAACGATGGCACGTACGTAAAAACCAACGATACGGTCGGCCTGCAGACCGTCGTCAATTTCTGATCGGGTCAGGCATGTCTTTGCGGCCGGGATGTGAAACCATCCCGGCCGTTTTTCATTCAATCCGGATTATTAATGCTAGCGCAAATCTGAGACAGCGTTTCCGCGGGATTGCGCACGATCGACGGAACCGTGACTCAATCAGGTCTTATGCGCTGCATTCGACTCGATGTAATCAGGCGTCCGAATACTCGAACCGGGCGCGTTTGACATTGCATAGCAGCTCATAGGCTATCGTTCCGGCACGGCTCGCAACTTCACTGACCGGCACCTGGTCGCCCCATAGTTCGACTAGGCTGCCCATTCCCGCTTCCGGTAGATCGGTCAGATCGACGGTCAGCATATCCATCGAAACCCGCCCGATCAACCGGGTCAGCCTGCCATCCACCGCAACCGGCGTGCCGGTCGACGCGTTGCGCGGATAGCCGTCGGCGTAACCGCATGCCACCACACCGACGCGGGTAGACCGCTCGGCGACGAAGGTACAACCGTAACCGACCGGTTCACCGGCGGGAACGTCGCGTACTGAAATGATAACCGACTCGAGTTGCATCGCCGGCCGCAAACGCCTGCAATGCGGGCGCTCGCTGCGCCCCGCCTGTTCAGTCAACGGATCCACACCGTAGAGCATGATGCCGGGGCGCGCCCAGTCTGCGCGCGCGCCCGGCCAGCCGAGCACGCCCGCCGAATTGGACAGGCTGACCGGCGCATCGAGACCCGCGGATGCGGTGCGGATAGTTTCGATTTGCTGGAGCGGATGCAAGCTGGCCTGATCATCTGCGCTTGCAAAATGGCTCATCACGACAATCTGCGCAATATTCGGCGTGCTGCGCAATTGTTCGAAGGCTGCGCGGTATCCTTCGGGCGCAATGCCGACCCGATGCATGCCGCTGTCCATTTTCAGCCAGACGGTCAGCGGACTTTGCAACTGCGTCGCCAATAGCGCTTCAACCTGCCACCGGTGATGCACCACGGTCCACAGGTTTTTCGCGACGATCTCCGGCAGTTCCGCGACCTCAAAGAATCCTTCCAGCAGCAGGATGGGGGCCGCAATCCCCGCCTCGCGCAGCAGCAGCGCTTCCTCGATCGAGGCCACGGCAAACCCGTCTGCTTCATTCCCGAGCGCACGCGCGCATTGGACGGCGCCGTGACCGTAGGCATTGGACTTGACCACGGCAAGCGCGCGGCCGCCGTGTAATTCCTTCGCCAGTGTGTAGTTGTGTCGGAACGCATCCAGACGGATATGCGCAACCGCGGGTCTGCCCATGGCGTTCGTTCAGCCAGCCAGTTGCCTGCCCGGCGCGGGCCTGGCGCATTCCACCGGCCTGGGATCATATCGGCACAGACCGAGATCATCCGCCCTGATGGCGGGCGCGCGCCTGTCGATCAGATCGGCCAGCACCCGGGCGGAGCCGCAAGACATCGTCCAGCCCAGCGTCCCGTGGCCGGTATTGAGCCACAGGTTGCCGTATCGGGTCGCGCCGATCACGGGCGTACCGTCGGGCGTCATCGGGCGCAAGCCGGTCCAGAACGTTGCGTCGGAAATATTGCCGCCGTCCGGGAACAGGTCTCCGACCACCATTTCCAGGGTTTCGCGGCGGCGCGGATTGAGGGTCAGGTCGAAGCCGGCCAGTTCCGCCATGCCGCCGACGCGGATGCGATCCGCTAACCGGGTAACGGCAACCTTGTAGGTTTCGTCCATGATGGTGGATACCGGTGCGGCGGCCTGGTTGGTGATCGGCACGGTCAACGAATAGCCCTTGACCGGATAAACCGGAATCGCAATGCCTAGCTGCTTCAACAGCGGGCGCGAGTAGCTGCCCATCGCAACCACGAACTGGTCGCCGTTAAAGCGCTGCCCCGATGCATCCACGCCGGTAATGCGGCCATTGGCGCCGAGCAATCGATCCACTTGCTTATCGTAGTGGAACACCACGCCCAGCTTTCTGGCTTCCGCCTCAAGACGAGCGGCAAACAGCTGGCAATCGCCGGTCTCATCGCCCGGCAGGCGCAGGCCGCCGACCAGCTTGTCCCTGACCCGGGCCAGTGCCGGTTCGGCCGTCGCACAGCCGTCCCGGTCGAGCAGTTCATAAGACACGCCGCATTCGGCAAGCACGGCGATATCCTTGCCGGCTGCATCCAGCTGCTGCTGGGTACGAAACACCTGGAGCGTGCCCAGGGTACGCTGCTCATATTCGATGCCGGTCTCGGCGCGCAATTCGCGCAGGCTATCCCGGCTGTATTCCGCCAGACGCACCATGCGTGACTTGTTGACCGCATAGCGTTCGGTGGTGCAGTTGCGCAACATCATCATGGCCCATTGCAATTGCCACAGCGTGCCGTCCGGCCGGATGGAAAGCGGCGCATGACGCTGGAACAGCCATTTCAGGCCTTTGAGCGGAATTCCCGGAGCCGCCCAGGGAGCGGAATAACCCGGCGAAACCTGGCCGGCATTGGCAAAACTGGTTTCCATGGCCGGGCCGGGCTGGCGATCGATCACGGTTACTTCAAAACCGGCACGGGCCAGATAATAGGCACTGGTTATGCCCACCACCCCGCTTCCAAGAACGACGACGCGCATCACACACCTCCACGATATCAATTTGGGAAGTACAGACAATTGGAATAG
Source organism: Gallionella sp. (assembly GCA_049580605.1). Classification (GTDB taxonomy): domain Bacteria; phylum Pseudomonadota; class Gammaproteobacteria; order Burkholderiales; family Gallionellaceae; genus Gallionella. The sequence goes on from JBAUQH010000132.1 coordinate 14,206, forward strand.
TTTATTCCCCGTATACCAGTATATTTATCTATATTTTTATTATTTTATGGATGTTTTGACTATAATTGCGCATCCGGCTTTCCGTTTATTCCGAAAATCCGGTTCCCCCGATCTCCCGACCAGAAGGACCAGACTGAATGCGAATTCGTACCCAGGCCATCCGCGAACTGGACAAGATAGACCGCAAGATACTTTCCATTCTGCAGCAGGATGCGCGTATCTCGATAACCGACCTGGCTGAACAGGTCAGCCTGTCTGTCACGCCTTGCAGCGAGCGGATCAAACGCATGGAGAAGGAGCGCGTGATTCTCGGCTACCACGCCCGCCTCGACCCGGACGCGCTGGAACTGTCGCTGCTGGTGTTCGTGGAAATCAAGCTTGCCGCCAAATCAGGCGTGATTTTCGACAAGTTCAAACAGGAAATCGTCAAACTGCCGAACATACTGGAATGCCATCTGGTGTCCGGCGATTACGATTACCTGGTCAAGGCACGCATACCCAAGATGGCCGACTACCGGAGACTGCTGGGCGACATCCTGCTCACGTTGCCGGGCGCACAGGAATCGAGAAGCTACATCGTGATGGAGGAAGTCAAGGAGACGCTGTTCTTGCCAGTGACCGAAAAGTAGTATTGCCAGAATGCACGGACTTCCAGCCGCCATGCCGTGCGGAAGCATGAAATTCGTGCAAATAAAAACCCGCTTTCGCGGGTTTCTTTTTATGCAGCAAATCCACGCCGGATTACTTCAGCTTGGTTTCCTTGTACATCACATGCTTGCGAGCCTTGGGATCGTATTTCTTGATTTCGATCTTTTCCGGCGTCGTCTTCTTGTTCTTGGTCGTGGTATAGAAATGGCCGGTACCGGCACTGGACTCGAGTTTGATTTTTTCGCGCATTTTCGTGTTCCTTAAATTTTATCGCCGCGTGCACGCATATCGGACAGCACCGCATCGATGCCGTTCTTGTCGATGGTGCGCAAAGCTGCATTGGTAAGGCGCAGGCTGACCCAGCGGTTTTCGGATTCAACCCAGAAGCGGCGACGCTGCAGATTCGGCAAAAAACGGCGCTTGGTTTTGTTATTTGCGTGGGAAATGTTGTTCCCGCTCATTGGGGCTTTCCCCGTGACTTGACATACACGTGCCATAGCTTTCACTCCAACCAATCTCAAAAGAGCGCGGATTCTACCGAAGTCAGCCGGAATGTTCAACCTGATTTTTATGCGGATTTACCGGAATTCCCCTGTCCGGAGCCGTAACCAAACTGAAATACTCTTGACATATGCTCCCCAGTCCCGCAACACGGGAACTCAACTCATGACAATTACAGGATAGCAATGGAAAGCCCATACAAAGGAAAGACCGGTTTGAAGCGCGTCTGGAACGCGCTGTTCTACTCGCTGTCCGGATTGCGAGCTGCTTTCCGCCACGAAGATGCATTCCGCCAGGAAGTGCTGCTGGCATGCATCCTGATACCTGCCGCGATGTTGTTGCCGGCTGCGGGTGTCGGCAAGGCGCTGATGATCGCCAGCGTGTTGCTGGTACTGATCGTCGAGCTGCTCAATTCGGCAGTGGAAGCCGCCGTCGACCACACTTCGCTGGACCAGCACAAGCTGGCGAAGCGCGCCAAGGACATCGGCAGCGCGGCCGTGCTGCTGAGTTTGCTGAACGTGGTGCTGGTCTGGCTGCTCGTCCTATTGGATTGATACCGTCACAAATCCATCACAAATCCTTCATCAAAGCTTCTTGTAGAAGTGCGAAAGTGCCCGCGATGAATGTCCAATACCAGAGGGAAATCCATGTCAGAACGTAAGCTGCGTATCGCGGTTGTGACCGAAACCTATCCACCTGAAATAAACGGTGTGGCGATGACCATCAGCCGAATGGTGGAGGGCTTGCGCCAGAAGCATGTGGTCGAACTGATCCGTCCGCGCCAGAACCCGCAGGACAGCGCCAAGCAGGAATCCACCCTGCAGGAGGTCCTGGTGCGCGGTTTCCCGCTTCCCCGCTATCAGGGCCTGAAGCTGGGCCTGCCGGCTAAACAACGCCTGATCAAACTCTGGTCCGGCCAGCGCCCCGACGTGGTTCATCTGGTCACCGAAGGCCCGCTCGGTTCTTCGGCCCTGTCCGCCGCGCGCAAACTCGGCATCCCGGTCAGCAGCGACTTTCATACCAATTTCCACAGTTACAGCCAGCATTACGGTTTCGGCTGGCTGCAAAAGACCGTTGCGGCCTATCTGCGCAATCTGCACAACCGCACCGACACCACCCTGGTACCGACCAACGAATTGCGCGACACGCTTGAACAGGAGGGCTACCAGAAACTGCAGGTCGTCGCGCGCGGCGTGGAGACCGCACTGTTCCATCCCGGCAAGCGCAGCGAGCAATTGCGCAATCAGTGGGGGCTGGCGGGCGAAGACGAACTGGCGGTCATTTATGTGGGCCGCATCTCGGCCGAAAAGAACATGCCGCTGGTGCTGCGCGCCTTCAAGGCGATGCAGGCAGTCAACCCGAAGCTGAAACTGGTCATGGTCGGGGACGGCCCGGTGCGAGCGGAGTTGCAGCGGCAGAATCCGGAATATATTTTCGCCGGCATGCGGACCGGCGAGGATCTTGCGGCGCATTACGCCTCCGGCGATATTTTCCTGTTCCCGAGCATGACTGAAACCTACGGGAACGTGACCGTGGAAGCGATGGCCAGCGGACTTGCCGTGGTCGCCTACCGCTATGCCGCGGCCGCCGAACATATCATGGATGGCAAGAACGGATTGCTCGCCGAGTACGGCAATGCGGACCAGTTCGTCGAAGCGGCTTGCCGGCTCGCAAACGATCGCGCGGGTATCGAAAGAATGCGCAGGCAAGCCCACCAGACCATGCTGAAACTCGACTGGCAAAACATCGTGGATGAATTCGAGGAAGCCCTGGCAAGCCTGGCTTACAGACAGAAATCGCTTTATGACACGCCGAATCTACAGCCTGCAACAGATCCAAACCTGGGATGACGCCTGGTGTTTGCGCTTCAACAGTGCAATCGTCAATCCCGCCATACGACATGCATTCCGGCTGATAAGCCGGCTGGGTAACGGCGTATTCCGGTACTGCCTGATGCTGTGGCTGTTGCTGGAGTACCGGTCTGCCGCGCTGGTCCCCGTGCTGCACATGGTTGCAGCCGGGTTGGCCTGCACCATCCTGTACAAATGGCTCAAGCGCAAGACGCATCGTCCGCGCCCGTACCACCGGAATCCAGAGTTCAATTGCGGCATCGCGCCGCTGGACCAGTTCAGTTTCCCATCCGGCCACACCCTGCATGCAGTCGCCTTCAGCGTGGTTGCACTGGCCTACTATCCGGCTCTCGCCTGGCTGCTGCTGCCTTTCACCGCACTGGTTGCCGTTTCACGCCTGGTGCTCGGTCTGCACTATCCCAGCGATGTACTGGCAGGAATCGTGATCGGCGCGTCAATATCCGGCCTTGCACTCGGATAGACGCCGAATATGCCAGCACAGTTACGGAACAACCTTGAAACTATCGGTGAAATCGCGATGAAATCGCTACAGGTCATACTCGGCCAACGCGAGCTATCTGCGCTATTTCAACCGATCGTTGATTTTTCAAGCGGCACTATCCTTGGCTTCGAGGGCCTGATACGCGGACCCGCCGACAGTCCGCTGCATTCACCGGCCAACCTTTTTGCTGCTGCCAGGCAACAGGGATTGTTTTTCGAAATCGAAATGCTGTGCCGCCAGACCGTAATGGAATCATTTGCCTCCCAGGACCTGCCCGGCCTCCTGTTCCTGAATGTCAGCCCCGATGTCTTGACGCACCCGGGTTTCAAAAGAGAACAAACCCTCGCCTGCCTGGGTAATATCGGCATCGACCCGGAGCGGGTAATCATCGAAGTCACCGAAAACCAGCCAACCTTCGATTTCGCCGCTATGCGCACCGCACTGCTGCATTACCGCAGCATGGGATTCAAGATCGCGCTGGATGATCTGGGGGAAGGATTTTCCAGTTTGCGGTTATGGTCCGAATTGCGCCCGGAATTTGTGAAGGTCGACATGCATTTTGTGCAGGGCGTCAATACCGACCCGCTCAAACAGCAATTCCTGAAATCGATTCAGAGCATCGCACTCAGTTCGGGCACTAGGGTGATTGCCGAGGGCATTGAAACAGCTGCCGAGTTCAGAACCGTACGCGGTATCGGGATTGCCGTCGGTCAGGGCTATTTTATTGCCCGCCCGAGTCGCATTCCACCCCAGCAAATGCCAGGCGCGGCCGGCAGCCTGATCAATTCCAGGCGGATTGCCGAGCAACCCTACCAGACACCGCGCATCATCACGATCGAGGCCATTCTCAGCTATATCGAACCGGCACACCCGGAAGCTACGATTGAAACAATATTTTCCATGTTTTCCGAGCAGAAGCATCTGCAGGCAATACCGGTCGTTAAGAACGGACGTCCGGTCGGCTTGATCAACCGGCTCGAATTCGTTGATAGCTTTGCGCAACCGTACCGTCGAGAACTGCTGGGCAAAAAGCCCTGTCAAAAGCTGATGAATACGGCACCCTTGCTGGTCGAGAAATCTACGCCCATCCACGAGCTGAGCGGATTTCTCAGTGAATCTGAGATTCGGCACTTTACCGACGGTTTCATCATCACCGAACAGGGACGGTACATGGGAATCGGCACGGGGCAGGACCTGTTGCGCGAAATCACCAAGGCGCAGATCGAGACCGCACGCTACGCCAATCCGCTGACCCTGTTGCCCGGAAATGTCCCCATCAATGAGCACATGGAATATCTGCTGCAATCGAAAAAATCGTTTGCCGTCTGTTACGCCGACATCGACAGCTTCAAGCCATACAACGATGTGTGCGGCTATCGCAAGGGGGATGAACTGATCCAGTTCACCGCCAGGTTGCTCGGTTCTGTCTGCGATGCGACACAGGATTTCATCGGCCATATCGGCGGCGATGATTTCATCATGCTGATGCTGAGCACGGATTGGGAACAGCGTTGCCACCGTGTCCTCGCCGCATTTGCGCAAACCTCCCCGGCGCTGTTTGACGAGGACCATCGCACCGCCGGCGGCTATATGAGCGGAGACCGTCAGGGCCTCACCATTCATCACCCCCTTCCCACTCTCTCGATCGGTGTTGTCTGGGTCGAACCGGAATCGTTCAATTCGCACCATGAAGTTGCCGAAGCAGCCTCCGAAGCAAAGAAAATGGCCAAGGTAAAGTCCGGCAACAGCCTGTTCGTCGAGAGGCGCCGCCAGCAGCTGTGCAATATGGGGGAAGCACAACAATTTGAAAGCAAGAATGTCAATTTCGGCTAGGCAATCGGCGGTTATCCTGATCAGCCTGTTCAGGGGCTGCCGGGTGTTCCTGCACGTTTGCTACGGATTGCTGCTCGCAATCGTTTACCCGCACCTGAACCAGGCCGGCCAGAACCGCATCCTGAAACGATGGAACAGGCAACTGTTGTCGATGTTCAACATCGACATTCTTGTCCAAGGACAACCGCCGAGGCATCCCAAAGGGGGAATCCTGATCGTCGCCAACCATGTCTCATGGCTGGACATCATCGTGCTGAACGCGATCCATCCGTCGCGTTTCATCGCCAAATCGGAAGTGAACGATTGGCCCGTGATCGGCTGGCTGACCCGGCGTTGCGGGACCGTTTTCATCGAACGCTCCCTGCGCCAGAATACCTCAATCGTCAACCGGCGCATCTCCGAACTGTTCGGACAGGACATTTCGATCGGACTGTTCCCTGAAGGCACCACCACGGACGGTAAACAGGTCGCCCCATTCCGCTCGGCATTGATCCAGCCTGCTATCGATGCCGGTATCTGGATTCAGCCGATGGCACTGCGCTATCGGGAAAAGGACGGAGACGGAGAGCCCGGGTCTGCCGCGGTGTTCGTCGGAGACATGACACTGGCGCTATCGATCTGGCGGATTCTGCGCTGCCCACGCCAACATGCATTGGTGATATTCACCCCTGCGCTGAGCGCCGAAAATGCAGATCGGCGCGTCCTTGCACGTGCCGCACAGACCGCCATTTCCCGTGCGTTGCAGAGTTTCAACAACAGCCATCCAACAGCGATGCAGCCGGAGGTATCAGCCGTTCCGGAATCCGTTCTCCCTTCCCTGTCCGCATACGAATTTCTGGTCGATCCGATGTTGAACCAGCTCCCGGTAGAGGATTCATAGTTCCTTCACAATACCTTCATCGCGCTGCAATGTTGCGCTCCTAATCTGTTCCCAACTTCAACCATTTAAAAGGGAATACGATGCTGGAGCTCAATCATCAACCACAACCCGCCGCGCAGCGGCATCTGGTTACCGCATTTGCGCGCAACGACCAGGAAGTTGCCGAAGCGCAAAGGCTGCGTTACAAGGTATTCGCGGAAGAAATGGGTGCTACGCTGCCCAGCGCAGGCGAAGAAACCGACCGCGACATCTTTGACAGGTACTGCGAACACCTGCTGGTGCGCGACAGCACCGAGAACAGGGTAATCGGAACCTATCGCATTCTCTCGCCCAGCCAGGCGGAAAAAATCGGCGGCTATTACTCTGAAACCGAATTCGACCTGACCCGGCTGCAGCATCTCGGCGACCGGATGGTGGAAGTCGGCCGTTCCTGCGTGCATCGCGATTATCGCGACGGCGCAACCATCACCCAGCTGTGGGGCGGGCTGGCCCAATACATGCTGCAACACAATCATGAATACCTGATCGGTTGTGCCAGCATCAGCATGGCGGATGGCGGTCACGTTGCGGCAAGCCTCTATCACAAATTGCACCGTCTCTATGCGGCGCCGACCGAATACAGCGTGTTTCCCCGCTGCCCGCTGCCGCTGCAGGCACTGAACCAGAATCTCGATGCACCCGTTCCGCCGCTGCTCAAAGGCTATTTGCGGCTGGGCGCCTACATCTGCGGAGAACCGGCATGGGATCCCGAATTCAATACGGCCGACCTGTTCATCCTGCTGCCGATGTCGCGCTTGAGCAGCCGGTATGCAAAGCATTTTCTGAAAGCGTAAACAAACAGAAAGTACGGTTGCAAAAGCCAATCTCCACCTTCGCAACACCAACTTCCCAGCGTTGCGGGCCTCGCAAGAGGCCCGCCTTTTTGGGTACCCGTAATTTGGCGGGGCAATAACCCAGCGCAAAGCTGATCCGTTAGTCCCCGGCAGATTCCAGATTACAATACCTGCGAAACAGCCAAAGCGATTTGCTCCGGGTCGACCACGAGAAAGTATAAAGCCGCCTGGCCGAAAGCAAATGATGGCCAGATCAGAACCAGGGAACAAGCAAACGCATTGATATCCGGAACCCGAACGACGCCCCATGTCCACACTCGCCGAACTGAACGAACTGGAACGCATGCTTGAACTTGCTGACGGCCGTCTGGATGCGCGCGTTGAATGCGAAGTCGGCAGCGGCGACAAGCGCTTCCCGGTCTACCGGCTGACGCTGGGCAATCCCGACCCCGCCCTGCCCGCGATCGGATTCTTTGGCGGTATCCATGGACTGGAACGCATCGGCACGCAGGTCCTGCTGTATTTTCTGCGCGGCTTGCTGTCGCGGCTGGAGTGGGACAAAAGCCTGCATCACCTGCTTCAGGAAGTGCGGCTGGTTTTCATGCCGCTGATCAATCCGGGCGGGATGTGGCAGTCGACACGCTGCAATCCGCAGGGCGTGGACCTGATGCGCAATGCCCCGGTGGAAGCGGCAGGCAGGGTGCCCTTCCTGCTCGGCGGGCACCGTATCAGTTCCCGCCTGCCCTGGTATCGCGGAAACGCGGGAGCCGGAATGGAGATCGAAAACCTGGCGCTTTGCAGCACCGTCGAAGCAGAATTGCTGAGTCGCGATTTCAGCATCGCGGTGGACTGCCACTCCGGATTCGGCTCGCGCGACCGGGTATGGTTTCCCTATGCGCGCAGCGTCGAACCGATCGCGCACCTGGCCGAAATTTTCACGCTGGAAAATTTGTTCCGGAAAATCTATCCAAACAACAAGTACCTGTTTGAACCGCAATGCCTGCAGTACCGCACTCATGGCGATGTGTGGGATTACCTGTATCTGAAAGCACAACAGGACAAGCGCAAGACCTTTCTGCCGTTGACGCTGGAAATGGGTTCCTGGCTGTGGGTGAAGAAGAATCCGCGCCAGTTATTTTCCCGCCATGGCCTGTTCAACCCTTCGGTCGAACATCGTCTGCACCGGGTACTGCGCGGTCATACGGTATGGCTGGACTTTCTGATGCGCGCCGCCTGCAGCTACCGGAACTGGATGGCGCAAGGCCCCGACCGCACCCTCGTCCAGGAGCGCGCGGTCGAACGCTGGTACAAGTCATGAGCACCTGGGTGCTGCTGCGCGGCCTGATGCGCGAGACTCGCCACTGGGGCGATTTCCCCGGCGTGTTCAAGGAAATTACCGGCTCGCAGCATGTTGTAGCGCTGGATATTGCAGGCAATGGCCGGCTGCACGCACTGACCAGCCCGACCATCGTGGTGCAGATGGCGAACCACTGCCGCTTGGAACTCGAACAGCGCGGTTACCCGCCACCGTACAATCTGCTTGCATTGTCGCTGGGGGCGATGGTCGCGGTTGCGTGGAACGAACGGTACCCTTCCGAGCTGGAGAACATGGTGCTGATCAATACCAGCCTGCCGCGCTGGAATCCTTTTTATCACCGGCTGCGTCCGGAAAATTATCCCGCGCTGATCCATCGCCTGCTGTGTGGATCGGCAAAACAGCGCGAATGCCTGATACTTGAACTGACCAGTTCGATCGCGGGGAATTCGGAACGCAAGCCAGCAATACTTGAACAGTGGCTAAGCTATGCGCGGGAATGTCCGGTCACACGCGCCAATATCCTGAGACAACTTCTGGCGGCGGTCAACTTTCGTGCCTCACAGGCCAGACCTTCTGTTCCGGTATTGTTGCTGGCGGGGCAGCAGGACCGTCTGGTCAATGCAAAGTGCTCGCTGACGCTGGCCCGCGAATGGCGCTGCGCCTGCAAGTTGCATCCCGGCGCTGGTCACGATTTGCCGCTGGACGATGGGGTTTGGGTATCGCAGCAAATCAGGGATTGGCTGAATCAGCCTGGAGATTGATATGAAACGGGTTTGCGTGATACGCGCAAAGCAAGACGGATTGCGTGGATTATTCCCCTGCGCGGACTAGGCCTTAATTGCCGCCGCCTTGCGCTTGGCCGGTGCTTTGGCCTTGGTTGCAGTTTTGGCCTTTGCAGTTGGCTTTACTTTCTCGGCTGTCTTGGCTTTCTTTGCCGAGTCACTCGCCTTCTCTTTAATCTTTGCTTCCTTGGCCTCTTCCTTCTTCTTCAGGCTATACATGACCTTGCGCCATTCCTGAAGCTGCTCGTCTTCCAGCTCCAGTTGTTTTGCCAGGGCTTCTTCTTGGCTCAACTTGCCCTTCCCCATCCGGCGGTCCAGTTTTCCGCCCATCCTGGATAGCAGACGCTCGGTTTCGATCTTGGATAATTGTTTGACCTTGGCTAAATAATCCGGCTTGCTGGCTTTTGTCATGATGCTTTCCTTCCCTCCAAATTGCTTTTCGCGTTCAGTCCCGTCAAACCCTATCAAGGCTGACGATGCACTGCTATTTTTTGAATATTCATTCTTCCTTATCAAGATTAGCTATTTTGCATAGCACATGCAATTGAAATATTTGTATTCGGATAATCCAATCCGGAACCTGCAGCAATTAGGGTTTCAACGGATAAATTCGACCCCCGCTTGGAATTGACGCAAATTATTCAGGGTTGTGCCAAGCAAACCAGCCCTGCCTATTGCATTGTCGCATTCCCGATCTCATTGCGTGTTCGTTCATGCGGAGCGAACTGTCCGCGTGGATTACCAATGGAGACGCCTCAACAGTGAGTTCTTTTTCTGCTGGTGGGATTGCATGCGATGCAAGATGTCGTCCAGGGACTGTATGGCCTCGATGATATGCGCCCCTTTGTTCAGCATGACGCATTCGGCACGCACCCCCATTGCCGCATCGGTGATTTCAGCGCGGCTGGGCTTGCCGCTTTTGGATAATCCCTCCAGTACCTGGGTCGCCCATATTACAGGCAAGCGTGCCGCCTCGGCCAGCCACAGGATTTCTTCCTGCAACTCCGCCAGCCTTTCGTAACCGCACTCCACCGCCAAATCTCCCCGGGCGATCATGACACCGATGGTCGGTGACCGCTGCAGGGCAAACAACAGTTCCGGAAAATGCTCGAATGCTGCGCGCGTTTCGATTTTCAGCACGATCCCCAATTTCTCCGCATTCAGCCGTTTCAGATGTTGCTGCAGCAACCCGATGTCGGCGGGATTTCGGACGAACGAAAGTCCCACCATGTCGGCATGCTGCACGATGAATTCCAGGTCCAGGATGTCCTGTTCCGTCATGCCATTCAACGCAAGCCTGCTGTCCGGAAGGTTGATGCCCTTGTTTGCGAGCAGTTTTTCCCCGCCATCGCGGGCCTGTGTAATTTCGACACCGACATTGCTGCTGTTGACACTGCGGATCACCCCCTCGATTCTGCCATCGTCGATCAGGATGCGCTCCCCGGGCTGTACATACTGGAAAACTTCCGGCAGGGAACAGGCAATCCTGGCTGTGCGCAACAACCGTCCCCCCGAATCATACTGGGCCGGCTTGCCCGGCAACGGATCTCGGGTAATGGTCAGCTTGTCTCCAATTTGCAGGCGTATCGATTCGGGTACCGGCGGCAATGCGCCCACCATGCCCGTGCGCCCCACCCGACGCGGATGTCCGGAAATCGGCACCCGCGTAAGCCTGAGTTCGATGCCGGGGGTGAGATAGGTGGTTTGTCCGGACTCAGCCCAGAAGCCTGTCCCGACCTGCTCAACAATTTGCAAGATGCGAGCGGATCCCCGTGCATCTGTCAATTCGATGACGTCACGCGATGACACCTTCTCCATCCAATCCCCGCTGACCGGCAGACACGCATCTGCGGGTGCCGGACTGCCAGCGGACTCGGATTCGGCATACAGCCATATTCGCGCCGGTGCGACGACGTTGCCGAAAATATCGCGTTGGGGTTTCCATTTCAGCACCGCAGGACCTTCGGCTATCTCGCCGGTGCGCAACTTTGGCCCGCCCAGATCCATCAAGAGGCGGCAATGCCTCCCCGTTTCCCGGCGGGCCTGTTCGATTTGCCCGATCATTCGTGCCCATATTTCCGGCGAGTCATGCGCACAATTAATGCGGGCACAGTCCATACCCCCGTTTAGCATGTCCCTGATCAAGGCATAATCGTCGGCCGCTTCACCTGGAAGCGTGACCATGATGCGAACGCGGCGATGCGAAGGTGGCTTTCCAAACAGGTTATCGGCATTGTTTTCAAGCTGGGCAGTTCCCGTAACCGAGGCGGGAGGCAATATTTCATCGGGCGGAGGTGGATTCCTTCCCAAAGCGCAACGCAACAGGTCAATGATGGCTTCCAGATTGGCCAGGACGTGGGATTCCATCCTGCCCAGCGATGAAAGCCCCGCGGCTGCAAGGCGCTCCTGCAACGGACGCATGTCACGCCGCCTGATACCCAGATAATGAACCAGATTGATCGCGCTGCCCAAATGGAGCGGATTTACTTGCAGGAGTGAGGGAGCGAACAGTTTCTCGAGTTCTTTCAGATCGCTGCGCAATTCTTCCAATTCGCTCAACAATTCTGCATAGGGATGCGGGTTGGCAGCCAGAGGCGAACTGATTTGCTGATTCTTCATGATCAACTGGATTTCAACCGATATCTATTTTATTCATCATATGAATTACAGGTTAAATAAATATGACAGTTTGAGAGAATATAGCGAAAATTTTGATTTTAAATTTTGAATACTTGCAGTTTCCGTGCAATAAGATTGCAATAAATCCTTAATCAAAGCGTCATGCCGCGCCTCTAATCTGGCGGCGTGAAAGTACGTTCAATATTCCTCTCCGACATCCATCTGGGCACGCGCGGTTGCCAGGCAGACCGACTGCTGGATTTCCTGCGCGAGTATGAAAGCGAACACCTGTTCCTTCTCGGCGACATCATCGATTTCTGGTCCATGGGACGCAGCGTACAGTGGTCGCAAATGCAGAACACGGTCGTGCAGAAAATACTGCGCCGTGCCCGGCATGGCGAAAAGGTGGTGTTCATTCCCGGCAACCACGACGAAGTATTGCGGGAATATTGCGGCACGTTATTCGGCGATATTCTGATCTCGTACGAATGGCTGCACGAAACCGCCGACGGCAAGCGTCTGCTGCTCACCCATGGCGACCAGTTCGACCAGGTTACCCGGCACCATCGCTGGGTGGCCGTTCTGGGCGATGCCGGCTACGACCTGCTGGTGCGCATCAACGGTTGGCTTTCCTGGTGGCGCCGTACCCTGCACATCGGCGGCTACTGGTCCCTGGCAGGATACGCCAAGCGCAAGGTCAAGTCCGCCGTCTCGTTCATATTCGATTTCGAAGACTCGGTTATCCACTCGGTAAGGGATCGCGGGCTGAATGGCGTGATCTGCGGCCACATTCACAGTGCCGCCATCAAGGATGTCGGCGATCTGCTGTATGTCAATTGCGGCGACTGGGTAGATAGCTGCACCGCGATAGTCGAACATCTGGATGGCCGGCTGGAACTGATCGAGTGGCAGGGCAGCGCAAACCCCCAAACTCAAAATGACCGGGAACTGCAAACCGCCTGAATCATCCTTCGCGCAATGTTTCGGTTTCCGGCGCTCATTGCGTCACCAGCTTGATGCAACTGCCAGACAGCTCGGCTTTGCGCTTTTCGGCAAGCCGGGCGATCGCTTCGAATTTCTCGATCAGCCCGGACTTCGCAAAATGGTCGATGATGAATAGCGGTATCAGCGAATCCGGCTCCCAGAGCCCCTTGAACCTGAGCGTGCTGCCTTGCTGTTTCGGCACGATGTCCCAACTCCCCTGAAACGCTTTCGAGTCGCCGGACAACTGCGTAAACGCGATACGGTCAAAGGGCTGTTCGGTGTATTCCATCACCGAATGCAGGCGGACATTGAAAAACAGGACATGCTCGTCCGCGATACGGTCTACTTTTACCTTGTTCGCGGATACACGATATGCGGATGACTTGATCACACCCGGCAAATCCCTGGCGCCGCGGTAATCGGTCAGGTATTGGTAGGCCGCACATTCCGTCAAAGACGTATCGATCGAGGCGATCAGGGTGTACCGGTCTCCCTTCCTTGATACTTCCACCTGCACCCCGTGATGGAAATCGTCCGGCCAGGCAGCGGTGCTGGCGAAGGAGAGCATAAGGAGCAGGATGCAAATCGGCATGAATCATCCTTATAGGGATGATTCATGACACGATGATGACATGGGCAATTTCAAACGCGAAACTGGAATGTTGCTGCCGAATACCGCTGTCCGCGAACAAATCGGTTAGTTAGCCTGCTTGCCGCGCGCTTACAGAATTGCGGGACATAGGCGATCTTCACCACCGGCAGCATTACCGGCGCCTCGACCAGTACGCCGACCGCGGTTGCCAGCGCCGTCCCGGACTGAACGCCGAAAAGACTGATCGAGGTGGCCACGGCCGGTTCGAAGAAGTTGCTCGCGCCGATCAGGGCCGAAGGTGCTGCCATGCAGTGCGCCACGCCGAAATTGCGGTTCAGGCTATATGCCAGCGGCATTGAACATGATTTGGATCAAAATAGGAACTGCGAGTATCTCGATCACCAGCAGCTGCTTGACGATCGCGTTGCCCTGCAGCTCGAACAACAGCACCAGAGTCAGCAGCAACGCACCCAAGGACATCGGCGAGATGATTTTCAGCGCATGTTTGAATGCGTCTTTTCCCCTTGCCAGCAATCGGCTGTGCATCAATTGCGCGATGATGACCGGGATCACGATGTAGAACACCACCGACACGAACAGCGTGTCCCACTGCACAGCATTGAACAACGCCTCGTTTATGCTCGCGGCCCCAGCCATAGGTATACTTTTGATCGGGCCGTAACCGTGCCGGGTAAAGACCGCCCCACGCCTTAAACAAACCCGGCACACCGCCCTGGCTATGTCCGGCATCCGAGAACAGCGCAAGCGAATCGGCACGCCGGCCGCAGTATGCGTCGACCAGTATGGACACCCCATTCAGCGCAATGCCTGTTGCAAAGGCGCGGTCATGGCGTGCGGCATGATTATCCGAGTGGCTGCGGGCATTCACGGGGTGTCCTGGCGTGAAAATGCATTGCTGTGATTATTATCGTTTTAAAACACAATCCGCCGGAACAGGCCAGATGCCGCGAAAAATTGTCCGGCTTTGATCAAAGCCGGAATGCGATCAAACACGGCGTAACAAAAACGTCATAAAGCAGGCTTACCATTCCCGGTTTATCCAGTCCCGTCAGGGAACCCTCCGATGAGCAACAGCGAACACACCCTGAAACAATATGACATCGAACTCGAATCCGTGCGTGAACGTGTTCTGCAGATGGGCGAACTGGTGAAATGGCAAGTCAGGCTTGCGATTGATTCGCTGAGCGAGGGCGATCCTGCATTGATCGACCGCATTATTGCCGAAGACCGCGTCGTCAATGCTCTGGAAGTCACGATAGACGAAAGTTGCACCGAAATTATCGCCCGCCGCCAGCCGACCGCAGTCGACCTGCGCATGGTGATCATGGTGATCAAGACCATTACCGATCTCGAGCGCATCGGTGACGAGGCAAAGAAGATTGCTGCCACGGCCCGCCTGATAACGCAAAAGAAGAACCTGTCCCTGCCCCGCTTCGACAAGATCAGGCAGGTGTCGAAACTGACGCTGGATATGCTGGACAAGTCGCTGGACGCGTTTTCCAACATGGACATTTCCACGGTCGCGGATGTCGTGCGCCAGGACGAGCAGGTTGACGAGGAATTCCGCGTGATCCTGCGCAATATCGTGTCCTTCATGATGGAAGATCCGCGGACCATTTCCAGCGCGCTGGAAATCCTGCTTGTCGCCAAGTCCATCGAGCGCATCGGAGACCATGCCAAGAACATGGCCGAATACGTGGTTTATATGGTCAAGGGCCGCGATGTGCGGCATATCACTGCTGACGAGATTGAGCGCGAAGTGGGCGATGACTCTCACCGAAACCCGCCCTGAGGCGTCGCCGATTTCGGCTGACTCGAAGCAGTCAGAAAGCTGTAATATTCCTGTAATATTTCTTGCCTAAGATGGGTACTGCAACAAAAGCAGTCGCTGCAATAATTCGTTTTTTAATGATGGCGGCAGTAACCCAAACCAAATGGAGATACAAATGAACAGCAAACTGAAACAATTATTGATCGGTATTGCAGCGACCACAGCAGTGGCTTATGCAGGTGTAAGCCAGGCTACCGACATCACCGGGGCCGGCGCCACCTTCCCGTACCCCATCTATTCCAAGTGGGCTGATGCCTACAAGACTCACACCGGTATCGGTTTGAATTACCAGTCCATCGGCTCGGGCGGCGGCATCAAGCAGATTGAAGCCAAGACCGTCGATTTCGGCGCATCCGACATGCCTTTGGAGCCGGATGTGCTGGAAAAAAATGCCCTGATGCAATTTCCAACCGTGATCGGCGGCGTGGTTCCGGTCGTCAATCTGGAAGGCATTGCTTCCGGCTCGATGAAACTAGACGGCGCGACACTGGCCGATATCTACCTGGGCAAGATCACCAAGTGGAATGACCCGGCCATCGCCGCGTTGAACAAGGATCTCAAACTGCCCGACCAGGACATCACGGTCGTGCACCGTTCCGACGGTTCCGGCACCAGCTTCATATTCACCAACTATTTGTCCAAGGTCAGCCCTGAATGGAAATCCAGCGTAGGGGAAGGTACATCTGTTGCATGGAAAGCCGGTACCGGCGGCAAGGGCAACGAAGGCGTTGCTTCCTACGTGCAACGCATCAAGGGTTCGATCGGCTATGTAGAATATGCCTATGCCTTGCAGAACAAGATGAACCACGTTGCGCTGAAGAACCGCGATGGCAATTTCGTTCAACCCGAGGCATCCGCATTCCAGGCTGCAGCCGCCGGCGCGGAATGGGACAAGGCACCCGGCTTCTACCTGCTGCTGACCAACCAGGCCGGCAAGAACAGCTGGCCGATCGCCGGCGCAACTTTCATCCTGATGTACAAGGTTCAGGACAAGCCCGCAACGGCCAAGGAAGTGCTGAAGTTCTTCTCATGGTCTTATGAACACGGCGGCAAAATGGCCGAGGAACTGGATTACGTTCCGCTACCTGCAAGCCTGGTTAAATTGATCCATAAGGAATGGACCTCACAGATCAAGACTGCCGCCGGAAAGTCCGTCTGGAAATAAATGCGGGGGGTGGCTGACACAGCATACCCATAAGCTATAATCGCGGGGGCTTATGCCCCCGTTGTTTTTGCCACGATATACTTTTTACAAAACAATCAGCCATCATGATGATGTTCTCACAAGAAGCGAGCCTCAAACGACAGGCATTTTTCGACCTGTCATTCCGAAACCTGACGCGTGTCTGCGCTTTCGGTGTGTTGGCGCTGCTGGTAGCAATCATCGTATCACTCGTGCAAGGCAGCATGCCCGCCATTCACGCTTTTGGCTTTGGCTTTCTGACCAGCACCGAATGGGATCCGGTCAGCGTTAAATTCGGCGCGCTGATCCCGGTGTTCGGCACGCTGATCACCTCCGGCATCGCGCTGCTCATTGCGATTCCGGTAAGTTTCGGGATCGCGCTGTTCCTGACCGAACTCTCGCCGCGCATTTTGCGCCGACCGCTCGGTATCGCAATCGAATTGCTGGCCGGCATCCCCAGCATCATTTACGGCATGTGGGGCCTGTTCGTGTTTGCGCCGATGTTTGCCGACCATGTGGAGCCCTGGCTGAACCGACATGTGGGCACACTCCCCCTGATCGGCCCGTTCTTTTCCGGACCGCCGATGGGGATCGGTCTGCTGACGGCCGGCATCATTCTCGCGATCATGGTAATCCCGTTCATCGCTTCGGTGATGCGCGACGTCTTTGACGTGGTTCCCTCCATGCTCAAGGAATCGGCCTATGCGGTCGGCGCGACTACCTGGGAAGTGATGTGGCAGATC
Source organism: Gallionella sp. (assembly GCA_049580605.1). Classification (GTDB taxonomy): domain Bacteria; phylum Pseudomonadota; class Gammaproteobacteria; order Burkholderiales; family Gallionellaceae; genus Gallionella. The sequence continues at coordinate 31,326 of JBAUQH010000132.1, forward strand.
GTATTACCCTACACCAAGGTGGGTGTGGCAGGCGGCATCATGCTCGGGCTCGGCCGCGCGCTAGGCGAAACCATGGCCGTCACCTTCGTGATCGGCAATTCACACGATCTGAACAAGTCACTGCTGATGCCCGGCAACAGCATTTCATCGGCGCTGGCCAACGAATTCAACGAGGCCGTCGGCGCACTCTACACCTCCTCGCTGATCGAGCTCGGCCTGATCCTGTTCTTCATTACGTTCGTCGTCCTGGCCATTGCACGCTTCATGCTTTATAAGCTTGGGATGCGGGAAGGACAGGTTACATGAGAACCATGGTGAATCTTTACACACGACGCCGCATCACCAACGCAACGGGACTAACCGTCTCGGTACTGGCCATGCTGTTCGGCCTGTTCTGGCTGTGCTGGATACTGTTCACACTGCTGGAAAATGGGCTGCTATCGCTGGTCCCTGCGGTGTTTACACAGATGACTCCGCCGCCAGGAAACTCGGGGGGGTTGCTCAATGCGATTGCAGGCAGCGTGTTCATGACCGTGTTCGGCACCCTGATCGGCACGCCGATCGGCATCCTGGCCGGCACCTATCTGGCCGAGTTCGGGCATCGAGGCTGGCTGTCCCCGGTCACCCGCTTCATCAACGATGTGCTGCTGTCGGCACCTTCCATCGTGATCGGACTGTTCGTTTATGAGGTTTATGTGATCCATGTCAGACATTTTTCGGGATGGGCAGGCGCTTTTGCTTTAGCCATTCTGGTGATCCCGGTCGTGATCCGCACCACCGAAAACATGCTGCGCCTGGTCCCCAGCACCCTGCGCGAAGCCGCAGCGGCCCTCGGTGCCCCGCAATGGAAGGTGGTCAATTTCATCACGCTGCGCGCCGCGCGTGCCGGCATCGTCACCGGCGTATTGCTGGCTGTCGCGCGCATCAGCGGCGAAACCGCACCGTTGCTGTTCACCGCGCTGAACAACCAGTTCTGGAGCAACCAAATGGACCAGCCGATGGCCAATTTGCCGGTGGTGATTTTCCAGTTTGCGATGAGCCCCTACGATGACTGGCAAAAGCTGGCCTGGGCCGGCGCACTTCTGATCACCGCCAGCGTACTGACACTCAATATCGTGGCGCGTGTGATGTTCCGGCAGAGCGCCACAACCCATTAACCGGCATATACTGAATTTCAACAAGGCGTGAAATGAAAATGGACATTGAAATCGTCGCAAATCCGAAGATCATCATTAAAGACCTGAATTTCTATTACGGGAAATTCCGCGCGCTGAAGGATATCAACCTGAGCATCGCGGAAAAGATGGTGACCGCATTCATCGGACCGTCCGGCTGCGGCAAGTCCACGCTGCTGCGCACCTTCAACCGCATGTACCAGCTCTACCCAAAGCAGAAAGCCACCGGGGAAATCCTGCTGGATGGCACGAATATCCTCGACAGCAAACAGGACCTGAACATGCTGCGCGCGAAGATTGGCATGGTTTTCCAGAAACCCACGCCGTTCCCGATGTCGATCTACGACAACATTGCGTTCGGCGTGAGGCTGTACGAAAACCTCAGCAGGCATGACATGGATGCCCGTGTGGAATGGGCGCTGAGCAAGGCCGCGATGTGGACGGAAGCCAAGGACATACTGAAACAGAGCGGTACAAGTCTTTCCGGCGGCCAGCAGCAGCGCCTGTGCATCGCGCGCGCGATTGCGGTCAAGCCCCAGATCCTTCTGCTCGACGAGCCGACTTCCGCGCTCGACCCGATCTCCACGGCGCATATCGAAAAACTGGTGGACGAGCTGAAGGAAGACTTCACCATCGTGATCGTGACCCACAACATGCAGCAGGCGGCGCGCATCTCGGACTTCACTGCCTACATGTACCTCGGCGACCTGATCGAGCTCGGCGAAACCAGCAACGTGTTCACCAACCCGAAGCGCAAGGAAACTGAAGACTATATTACCGGCCGTTTCGGTTAAGCAGTTCCGCCTGCCCTAATATCGACAATTCCACACGCATGCCCAGCCACTCGTGCCTGCCCCGGGCCGGGTCGGTGGCTGATCAGGTACTGCGCGGTCGGCTGCAAGACCACCGCCGGCGTCGTGCTGCAGCGACAAGTCATCTCCCGCAATCTTTCGGAAACGACCGCGTTGCCGGAAAAATCACGCCATTTCTCGCCATTGCGTTCCTGTGCATAGGCCATGCCGAAATGATCCTGGTCGCGTCCCGCCAGCAGACCCGACATTGCCAGCCCGGTGCTCCACGATATATCGAAATGTTTGATATCCAGGTTGTTCGGGCCGTAGACCTGGCCCGCAGAACGGAAGTCCCGGCCGAGCACATCGAGTTTGTTGACGATTCCCCGGTCGTAACCAGCATCGCGCATTCGGCTGTGCGTGCTCGCCGGTGGCCGGTCAGGATTGAATTGTAATGTCGTGCCTGCGCCGGCCGTGTGCGGCTCCGCACCGGCGCCGGTGCTGGCAAGGTTCGGTAACAACCGGATCACAACAAGACTAGCTATCGCTTTGCCATCGATACTCCGCAGCCCGCTTCAGCTATTGCACGGGATGAGCGGGTGCAAGCGGAAATACGGGACGGCGATCGTGCAACGGTTGCCGCAGCCGGGATCTGCGGCTGGTTCAGACCTGCCTGCCGAGGCGCCGGAAGAATTCCGCCGCGGCAGGAACCAGGGAAACCACCACGATGCCGAGGATAATCAGGGTCAGGTTGTCCTTCACCACCGGAATGTTGCCGAACAGAAAGCCGGCCACGCTCAGGCCGGATATCCAAGCCATGCTGCCCAGCGCGCTGAACAGCACGAACTTGCGGTAGCGCATCAGGCCGATGCCCGCCACGAACGGTGCAAAGGTGCGGATGATAGGCAGGAAGCGCGCAAGGATCACGGTCTTGCCGCCATGCCGCTCGTAGAAGGAATGGGTCTTGTCGATGTACTCGCGCCTGATGAGCCTCTCCCCGGCGTGTTTGAGAAGGCTGATCCCGACCAGCCGGCCGACCCAGTAGTTGGTGTTGTCGCCGCAAAATGCCGCGAGCACCAGCAGCGGAACCAGCCATTCCAGTTGCAGCGCGCCCATACCGCACAGAGCGCCGGCCACGAACAGCAGCGAATCTCCTGGCAGGAAAGGCGCGACCACCAGGCCGGTCTCGCTGTAGATGATCAGGAACAGGATCGCGTACACCCAGATGCCGTACTGCTGGGTAAGCGCCAGCAGGTGCGCATCGAGGTGCATGACGATGTCGAATAAAGCAGCAAGCATAAGGAAACCGTGAACAGGCGCGTATCAGGATCGGTTCGATCAGGGGTTGATCAAGGCAGAATTTCCTGGGTCTCGGCCTTTTCCGGCTTGATGAAGTCCTCGCGCGATACGCCGAACATCATCAGCAGCGGGCTGGCCACCAGCACCGACGAGTAGATGCTGAACAGGATCCCGATGGTCAGCGCCATCGCGAAATAGTGCAGCGTCTCGCCCCCCAGGAAAAGCATCGCACCGACCATCATCTGCGTACAGCCGTGGGTGATGATCGTGCGCGACATGGTGCGGGTGATCGCGTTGTCGATGATGTGCGAGACCTCGGCCTTGCGCATGGTGCGGAAATTCTCGCGGATTCGATCGAACACCACCACCGACTCGTTCACCGAGTAGCCGAGCACCGCCAGCACCGCGGCCAGCACGGACAGCGAGAATTCCCACTGGAAGAACGCAAAGAAGCCCAGGATGATCACCACGTCATGCAGGTTCGCGATGATCGCGGCCAGGCCGAACTTCCATTCGAAGCGCAGCCACAGATAGCCGACGATGCCCATCGACACCAGCAGCAGCGCGAGCTCGCCGTTGTTGATCAGGTCCTTGCCGACCTGCGGGCCGACGAATTCCACGCGGCGCATCTGCACGCTGCCGTCCTGCTGGCGCAGGCTGGCCAGCACCTGATCGCTGAGCTTGGAGCCGGTCGCGTTCTCCTTGGCGGGCACCTGTATCAGCACGTCATAGCTGGAACCGAAATTCTGCACCATCGCTTCCGGCAGGCCGCTCGCGGCAAGTTGCGCGCGCACCTTGTTGAGATCCGCCGACTGCGCGTAATGCATTTCCATCACCGTGCCGCCGGTGAAATCGACGCCGAAGTTCAGTCCCTTGGTGGCCAGGAAGAAAATCGCGAACAGAAACGTGACCAGCGAAATCGAGGTGGTAAACCGCCCATAGCTCATGAACGGGATGTCGTGCTTGATCCTGAAAAATTCCATGTCTTCTATTCCTCATAAATTCCCCGCTGGGGAAGCCAACATGCCATTCGACCGGGCTGTCGCAAACCGCAGCCAAGTCGCTGGCCATCTCCAACCCTCACCCCCGCAGGGAGAGGGCCAGGAAAAGGTCTAGCCTATCGTTACTTTTGAAAGCCGGGGTTTGCGGCCGTAAATCAGATTCACGATCGCGCGCGATATCAGCACCGCGCTGAACATCGAAGTCATGATGCCCAGGCACAGCACCACCGCAAAACCCTTGATCGAACCCGAACCGAACATGAACAGCGCAATGCCGGCAATGAAGGTGGTCACGTTGGAATCCAGGATGGTCGCGAATGCACGGTCGTAACCGGCGTGTATCGCGGCCTGCGGTGTGATGCCGTTGCGCAGCTCCTCGCGGATGCGCTCGTTGATCAGCACGTTCGCATCGATCGCCATACCCAGCGTCAGCGCGATACCGGCCATGCCGGGCAGCGTCAGCGTGGCCTGCAGCATCGACAGCAGCGCAATCAGCAGCAGCAGGTTCGCCGCCAGCGCCAGCATCGAGATCACCCCGAACATCAGGTAATAGGCGATCATGAACACCGCAACCATGATGAATCCGATCTTGGTGGAATTGAAGCCGCGCGTGATGTTCTCCGCACCCAGGCTGGGCCCGACGGTGCGCTCTTCGATGATCTGCATCGGCGCCGCCAGCGCGCCGGCGCGCAGCAGCAGCGCGGTGTCCTGCGCCTCCTGCGTGCTCATCGAACCGCTGATCTGAACGCGTCCGCCGCCGATCTCTTCGCGTATCACCGGCGCGGTCACGATCTGGCCCTTGCCCTTCTCGAACAGGATGATCGCCATGCGCTTGCCGACGTTCTCCCGCGTCGCGTCCTTGAACAGCCTCGCACCCACGCCGTCCAGATTGATGTTGACCGACGGTTCGTTGGTGCGGCTGTCGAATCCCGGTTGGGCGTCGTTGATGCGGTCGCCGGTGAGGATCACCCGCTTCTTGACCAGCAGCAGCCTGCCATCGCGGTCCTTGAACTCGTCGTCGCCGAACGGCGGCGGCGCACCCGGCGTGGCCTGGCGGGTTTCATCCACCATGCGCACTTCCAGTGTCGCGGTGCGTCCCAGAATTTCCTTCGCGCGCGCGGTGTCCTGCACGCCGGGCAGCTGCACCACCACGCGGTCCAGGCCCTCCTGCTGGATCACCGGTTCGGCGACACCCAGTTCGTTCACCCGGTTGCGCAGGGTGAGCAGGTTCTGCTGCACCGCGGATTGCTCGATGCGTTGCGCCGCGTCCGGCTTGAGCGTGACGAGCAGGTGAAATTCCCTGCCTTCATCCTGGTCGTTCAGGGCGTAGTCGGGATAGCGCTGCTTGATTTCGGCTTCGCCCTTGCTGCGTGCATCCGCATTGCGGAATTTCACCGCCAGCTGGTCGCCTTCGCGGTCCACGCCGGAATACGGGATATCCTTGTCGCGCAGCGTGGTGCGGATGTCTTCGGTTGCCGAATCAAGCGATTTGTTCAGCGCGGCCTTCATGTCCACCTGCAACAGGAAGTGCACACCGCCGCGCAAGTCCAGACCCAGATACATCGGCAGCGCATGCAGATCTGTCAGCCAGCGCGGCGAACGCGGCAGCAGATTCAGCGCGACCACGTAATCGTCGCCCAGCTGCGCCGCCAGCACATCCTTGGCTTTCAGCTGGTTGTCGGTGCTGGCAAAGCGCGCCTTGACACTGTTGTCTTCCAGCATCAACAGCTCCGGATTCAGGCCGGCCGCCTTCAGGATATTGCCGACGCGATCCTGCAACGCGGCATCCGCTTTCAGGTTGCTGCGCAACGGCGAGACCTGTACGGCAGGGGATTCGCCATACAGATTTGGCAGGGTATAAATCAATCCGGCCAGCAATGCAGCCAGGATCAGCAGATATTTCCACAATGGATATTGGTTCATGACGCCCTCTGATTACTGCATTCGTGTCCGACCGGCACACGGATCCGGGTATTAAACTCGGGTATTTCCAAATTATCCCCGGGTATTTCCGATAAATCAGGCCTCGTCCAGATGCAAGACATGAAAAATAAACCGTTGCGCCGCATATCGCCTATCGGCAAGCAAGCAATATTCTCCATAACGCCGCTGTTGGGATGAAATCCGGGATATTGGGGTGTTGACTACTTGATTGACTTGATCGTTCCCTTCGGCAGCACGCTCTGGATCGCGCTCTTTTGCACCTTCACCTCGACGTTTTCGGCTATTTCCACACCGACGTATTGCTCGTAGACCTTGCTGACGGTCCCGACTTCCCCGCCGACCGTGGCAACTTCGTCGCCGCGCTGCAGTGCAGAAATCATCGCTTTCTGTTCCTTGGCGCGCTTGCTTTGCGGCCGCAATATCAGGAAGTAAAACACCGCGATCAGTGCGATCAGCGGCAGGAAATTCATGATCCCGCTTTCCGGCGAGGCCGCGGCTGCATCTGCGTAGGCATTGCTTATAAACATATTTCTCTCCAGTAACATTCAAAAGGATGCATTCTAACATGAAGCCGTCGTTACCCAATCATGCCGGACATATATGCACTCATCATGACACCGCACGGATGATTGCTTACCCGATAATTCCCGAGTATATTACACAGGTATTTCTTCAAGATAATCCCGGGAGGAAAATCCCGTGCGCAATCTTTTGCTCGAACAATGCCGATGCCGGTTTCAACGGTATTCCGGATTGCGCGCGAGATTGCTGCTGTTGCTTATTCTCACGCTCCTTCCCGCTTACACTTTCATACTATATTCGGTTTTCGAGGCCCGCCAGGAAGCTGCTGCATACGCGCGGAACAATGCGCTATCGCTGACAAGGATGATCGAACTCGAACAAAATGAGCTGTTCGAGACTATCCGCCAACAACTGATCGATTTTTCACAATTGCAATTCGTGCGTAACCCCGGCTTGGCGAAAAAGTGTGATCAGACATTCGCCAGCCTGCTCAAACTCCATCCGCTCTACAATAATCTCGGGGTGATCTATCCGGATGGCTCGCTGCGCTGCAGTGCCTTGCCGCCGAACAACAAGCTCAATTTTTCCGACCGGGGCTACTTCCGAGCCGCCATGTCCACGCGCGCATTCGCCATCGGGGATTACATCATCGATCGCGTAACCGGGAAAAGTTCAATCAACCTGGCCTACCCGATCCTGACTGCAACCGGACATCCGCAGGCTGTGGTCTTCATCGCACTCAGTCTCGGTGCGCTATCCGCAAGGCTGCTCAAAACCTCGGTCTTGCCGCAAGGTTCGACGATATCGATCGTGGACGAGCACGGCAAGATACTGGCCCGCCAACCCGATCCGGAAAAGTGGGTAGGCCGCTTGCTGCCCGAGAAGGCAGCAATCAGGACCATGCTGGCGCTCAAACAAGAGGGGTCCCTACTGGCGCCGGGTATCGACGGAAAACAGCGGATGTTCGTTTACGCTCCCCTGGATACGGCGACGACAAATCCTGCCTACTTCAGTATGGGCATTCCAACGTCCGCCATATACGCCGGCGCCCGGCAGCTTTTCGTTCGCGCTTTGCTGCTGATGGTGCTGGTCACCGCCGTTGTGATCGTTGCGGCCTGGTTTGGCGGCAAGGCCCTTGTCCTGCAGCCGATGGCGAAGTTGATGCGGGCGGCCCGGCAGATCGGACAGGGCATTCTGGGCACGCGAACCGGACTGCCGCATACTTCCGGAGAGTTCGGCCAGCTTGCCCAAAGCATCGATGACATGGCTGCCTCACTGCAGGCGCAACAATCCGAAACAGCGCGCGCCAATGCCCGATTCGCCAATATCATCGCACTGTCTGAAGATGCCATCATCAGCGTCGATGAGAACCAGCGCATTCTCATCTTCAATCAAGGCGCGGAAAAAATATTCGCCTACACGGCAGCTGAAATGATCGGGCAACCGCTCGACAAGCTGCTGCCCGAACGCCTCGCCGAGGTTCATCGCGAGCATATGCGCCAGTTTGCCACCGAATCGGTTGCCGTTCGCGACATGAACAGAAGGCCGGGAGTATTCGGACGACGCAAGGATGGCAGTGAATTCTTTGCCGAAGCCCGTATCTCGCGCATGATGGACAACGGAAAACCCATCTTCACGGTGTATTTGAGAGACATCAGTGAACGCAGGCGCACTGAACAGGCACTGCTGCAAAAGGAACAGTTGCTGACTATGGTGGGGGCAATGGCAAAAGTGGGCGGATGGGAGCTTGATCCCCTGACCCAGAAAGTATTGTGGAACGATGTTGTGGCCGGAATTTTCGGCATGGACCCGAAAGAGCACATCAATGTGGAAACAGGCCTGCGGCCATATCAGGGCGAATCCCGGACGGCAATCGAAGCAGCCATCCAGAATGCGATGGCATACGGCCAGCCTTTTGACCTGAAACTGGAAATAGTCACTGCTGGCGGTGAACGCAAGTGGGTGAGGGCCATAGCGCAGGCAATCAAAAAGGACGGGGAGGTTGTCAAGGTCTGGGGTTCTGTCCAGGACATCACCGAGCACAAGCATGCCGAAGAAGAAATTCGCCAACTCAACGCCAACCTCGAGCAACGAATACTCGAACGCACCACCGAATTGGTCAGCGCCAACAAGGAACTCGAAGCATTCAGTTATTCCGTGTCACACGATCTGCGCTCCCCGCTGCGTTCCATAGACGGATTCAGCCAGGCGTTGCTTGAGGATTATGCCGACCAACTGGATAACCAGGGCAAGGACTATTTGAACCGGGTTCGCGCCGCAACCCAGCGCATGGGGGAACTTATCGACGACATGCTCAAATTGTCCCGCGTAACCCGGGTCGAGATGCAACGCAAGCCTGTCGACCTCAGCGCGCTTGCGACCGAGGTGCTTGCCGGGCTTCAAAATGACGAACCAGAACGCAAGGTGGACTGTCGCGTCGAGCCCGGATTGGTTGCACAGGGAGATGACCAATTGTTGCGTGTCGCGCTGGAAAACCTGCTCGGCAACGCCTGGAAGTTCACCGGTAAAACCGCAAACGCAAAAATCGAGTTCGGATCCACGCTCGGCACCGATGGCGACAGACTATTTTTCGTTCGCGACAACGGCGCCGGTTTCGACATGACGTATGCGGACAAGCTGTTCGGCGTATTCCAGCGCCTGCATCAGGTGAACGAATTCCCGGGTACCGGTGTCGGACTTGCCACGGTGCTGCGCATCGCGCGCCGTCATGGCGGCCAGGTCCGCGGTGCGGGCGTTCCGGGCCAGGGAGCCACATTTTACTTCACCTTGCATGACTGATAAATAATACCGCCCTTTGTGGCGTTACGGAGACTTTCCATGAATCCCTTGAAACCAAAAATCATCCTTCTCGTTGAAGACAATCCTGACGACGAGGAACTCACCTTGCGCGCATTTCGCAAGAACAATATCCTGAACGAAGTGATTGTGGCGCGCGACGGCCAGCAAGCCATCGACTATTTCTTCGGCCCTGATTCTGCGGACAACCCTGTTCCGGCGGTGGTGCTGCTCGATCTGAACCTGCCGATGATCGGTGGACTGGAGGTACTGCGGCGCATTCGTGTCGATCAGCGAACAAATTTGCAGCCGGTCGTGATCCTGACATCCTCAAAGGAGGATCAGGATATCGTCAGCAGCTACCGGCTCGGTGCCAACAGCTATATCCGCAAACCGGTGGACTTCAATAAATTCATCGAGGCAATTCGGCAGCTTGGACTGTATTGGCTGGTGTTGAATGAATCGCCCGCACAAATTGGAATGTCGTGAAGAAACCACTACGCGCCCTGGTCGTAGAAGACTCGGAAGATGACACCGACCTGTTGCTGAATGAACTGAGGCGTGGCGGGTATGATCTGAGCCATACCCGGGTCGAGACAGCCGAAACGATGAGAAATGCGCTTTCCACGCAAACCTGGGATATCGTGTTCTCGGATTTCAGCATGCCGCGTTTTAACGCCTTCGCCGCGCTCGAATTGCTGCACGACACCCGACAGGACTTACCCTTCATCATCGTTTCCGGCACTATCGGCGAAGACCGCGCAGTTACAGCGATGAAAGCCGGCGCGCATGACTATATCCTGAAAGGCAGTCTGAAACGGCTGGTCCCTGCAGTCGAACGCGAGTTGCGCGAGGCGCGGATACGACTACAGCGCCGGCAAGCTGAGGAAACCATCCATCGCCTCGCCTACACCGACTCGATCACCGGCTTGCCGAACCGCACCCGGTTCCGCGAATTGGCGAAGGAAGCCGTGCAGGCAGCCCTGAAAGAAGGCCATTCCCTCGCCTTGCTGCTCACGGACCTGGACAATTTCAAGGATGTCAACGACACGCTCGGCCATGACCGCGGCGACAACCTGCTGCAGCAAGTCGGCCAGCGCATGCGCCAGGTATTGTTCGAGCCGGACGCGGTCGCAAGGCTCGGCGGCGACGAATTCGGCATCCTGCTGCCGCGGCTGGCGGCATCATGGGATGTGCGCTATGCCATCAAAAAGCTGCGTGACTGCCTGGATGAACCCTTCATGATTGACGGAATCCCGATTGCCGTCGAAGCCAGCATCGGCGTGGCGACCCTGCCCGAACACGCCGACAGCGCGGATGTGCTGCTGCAACGCGCCGATATCGCCATGTATCGGGCCAAGCAGATGGCTAGCGGATATGCAATCTACACGGACCAGTTAAACCTTTTCAGCCATGAACGGCTCGGACTGATGGCGCAATTGCGCAATGCCATCGAACAGAACCAGCTGCTGCTGAATTTCCAGCCCAAGCTGAATCTCAAATCCGGCCAAATCGTCGGCGCTGAAGCCCTGGTACGCTGGCAACACCCGCTCCTGGGCATGATCATGCCCGACAAATTCATACTGGCTGCGGAGCAAACCGGACTGATCAATCCGCTCACCCGCTGGGTGCTGAACGATGCACTGACCGGCTGTCGGCACGCACGCGACGAGGGTTTCCAGCTGCGGATGAGCGTCAATCTCTCGGCCAGGTCGCTGCACGATCCGCAACTTCCGAAAATGATCGCCGAGGTGCTCAAGGCTACCGGCACCGAGCCGGATCAATTGATGCTGGAAGTCACCGAAAGCGCCATCGTGCTTGATCCCAAAAGTGCCGAGGAAAATCTGGCGGCACTGAGCCAGATGGGCAACAAGCTATCCATAGACGATTTCGGCACCGGTTACACCTCACTCGCCAGCATCAGGCGCCTGCCCGTCAATGAAATCAAAATTGACAAGTCGTTCGTCACCAACATGCTGGTGGACAAGAAAGACGCCATGATCGTGCGCACGGTGATTGATCTTGGCCATAACTTCGGTCTCACCATCGTCGCGGAAGGTGTGGAATCGATAGAAGTGCTGAACGCGCTTGCAGAACTCGGCTGCGACGAGGTGCAGGGCTATCTTGTCAGCAAGCCGCTGGTTTGCGATCAGTTCAAAAGCTGGCTCTCGACATGTCCTTATCATATCGGCCCGGCCGGCAAGACCTGATGAAGCTATCGGGTTGCTGTCATTAACGCCGGCCCGGGCCGAAAATAATCTAGAATACTCGGATATCTCCCGGCGTATAGCCTGCAAATAAATTGATAAGCCACGAACCATGAATCTCATCATTCAGGCTGCGCACCCGATTCCCGCGCAGCATCTCGACCACCTCACCAGGCTGGCGCATAGCAGGCGATGCGAACAGATCGCCGAACTTGCCTGGCGCCTGCCCAATGCGCAGGCGCATGACGGGATCGCGCCCTACTGCATTGAAAACCGGCTTGATTACGGTTTTGTTCCGCGCGATCGCAGCCCGTCGGATTTCGGGCTGCTGGTGATGGACATGGATTCGACACTGATCTCGATCGAATGCATAGACGAGATCGCCGACATGCAGGGGCTGAAGCCGCAGGTCGCCAAGATCACCGAGGCGGCGATGCGCGGCGAGATCGACTTCGCCGAAAGCCTGAGCCGCCGCGTCGCGCTGCTCGAAGGCCTGGACGAATCCGCGCTGCAGCGCGTCTACGACGAACGGCTGCGGCTCAATCCCGGCGCCGAGGCCATGCTGGCGAAGCTAAAGGAGTATGGCATCAGGACGATGCTGGTTTCCGGGGGCTTCGTGTTCTTTACCGAGCGGCTCAAGGCCAGGCTGGGCCTGGACTACACCCACGCCAACACGCTGGAAATCGCCAACGGCAAACTCACCGGCAGGGTGCTGGGCAAGGTCTTCGACGCGCAAGGCAAGGCCGACTGGCTGGACAGAACTCGCGACGAGCTGAAGCTGCGGCGCGAGCAGGTCATTGCGATGGGCGACGGCGCGAACGACCTGAAAATGATGGCGCAGTCGGGTATCAGTATCGCCTACCACGCCAAGCCGGTGGTAAGGGTACAGGCCAGCTATGCGCTGAATTTCGCCGGACTGGACGGATTGGTGAACTTGCTGGGAAAACCCGCGTAGGCGGGACCGGCCCGCACTATTTCGGGGCATAATTTTCCAAAGGCAAAATCCCGGTGGTCAGCAAATTATGTGCCCTGACATTTATTTTTCCCGCTAAGTGATTGTTGATTCTAGCCAAAAAAATTCGGCCAAAATTTTTGCTTGCAAAAAATGTCCTGCATCCTACAATTAGTCGAAATTCAACAGCAGACCACTACCTATAGTGGTTTTTGCTTTTCTGGGACCAAGTATCCCGTGCAACCAAGGGAGTCATATCGTGCTCGAAACCCAAAGCGTTCCCCATTCACCTTCCACTGCCAGCGATACCGACAAGCCGGTTTCCGCCCAGCAGATAATCAGCGATCTCGCCCATGACAGGGCGGAAAACGGCGCTTCCCAAGGAGCCGCAGCGATGACCCAGGAGATCAGCACCGAAGTATTGCTGGAAAAATACGCCGAAGCCGACGAACACTCGGTCCAGGACGTGCGCCGCCGCGTTGCGCGCGGCCTGGCCAAGGCGGAAAACCCGGAACAGCGCGGGCACTGGGAAGAGGTGTTCTTCCGCGCGCAGGAAGACGGTTTCGTGCCGGCCGGCCGCATCAATTCGGCAGCCGGTTTGACCAACCAGGCAACCCTGATCAACTGTTTCGTGCAGCCGGTCGGCGACGCGATCTCCGGCATCACCGACGGCAAGCCGGGCATCTATGACGCGCTGCAGCAGGCCGCCGAAACCATGCGGCGCGGCGGCGGCGTCGGCTACGATTTCTCGTCGATCCGCCCCGAGGGCGCGCAGGTCAAGGGCACCAACTCGCGCGCCAGCGGCCCGCTCTCCTACATGCGCGTGTTCGACCGCTCCTGCGAGACCGTGGAATCGGCCGGCGCGAGGCGCGGCGCGCAGATGGGCGTGCTGCGCTGCGACCATCCCGACATCGAGCGTTTCATCCACGCGAAGGACCAGGGCGACCTGCGCAACTTCAACATCTCGGTCGGCGTGACCGATGAACTGATGCACGCGGTCGAGAACAACCTGGCGTTCGAACTGGTTCACAACGCCGAGCCTTCCGAAGCACTCAAGGCGCAGGGTGCAACCCAGCGCGCCGACGGCAAATGGGTATACCGCAAGGTGCAGGCCACCGACCTGTGGAAGCAGATCATGGAAAGCACCTACGACCACGCCGAGCCGGGCGTGCTGTTCATCGACCTGATGAACCGCGACAACAACCTTTCCTATTGCGAAGCGATCGAGGCGACCAATCCCTGCGCGGAACAACCGCTGCCGCCTTACGGCTGCTGCTGCCTGGGCTCGATCGACCTGACCCGGATGGTCAGGAACCCGTTCTCGGCAAATGCCAGTTTCGACCAGGAACCGTTCAAGAAAATGGTGCGCACCGCGGTGCGCATGCTCGACAACGTGCTGGACGTCACCGCATGGCCGCTGCCCGAACAGCAATTGGAAGCGCAGAACAAGCGCCGCATCGGGCTGGGTTTCACCGGCCTGGGCGACACGCTGGTGATGCTGGGCCTGCGCTACGACACCGATGCCGCGCGCGCATTCGCCCGCGACATCACCCGCACCATGCGCGACGAGTCTTATCTCGCCTCGGTGGAACTGGCGCAGGAGCGCGGCGCATTCCCGCTGCTGGATGCCGACCAGTATCTGGCCGCGCCGCGCTTCGCGTCGCGCCTGCCCGAGCCGATCAAGAACAAGATCCGCGAACACGGCATCCGCAACAGCCACCTGCTGTCGATCGCGCCGACCGGCACGATCTCGCTCGCGTTCGCCGACAATGCGTCGAACGGCATCGAGCCGCCGTTCTCGTGGTTCTACACGCGCAAGAAGCGCATGGCCGAGGGCGGCACCAAGGATTACCCGGTCGAGGACCACGCCTGGCGCATGTACAAGCACATGGGCGGCGACATGGACCACCTGCCGCCCGCATTCGTGACCGCACTGGAGATTTCCGCAAACGACCACATGAAGATGGTCGCCGCGGTCGCGCCGTTCATCGACACCTCGATCAGCAAGACCGTCAACGTGCCCGAGGACTATCCCTACGAGGACTTCAAGAACCTTTACAGCGAAGCGTGGAAGGCCGGCCTGAAAGGACTCGCGACCTACCGCCCGAACAACGTGCTCGGCGCGGTGCTTTCGGTCACGCCGGAAACGAAACAGGATAAAGTCGAGGAGCAGCCGCAGGATTTCATCTTCGACCAGGATCGCCGCATTGTGCTGGAAGCGACGCCGAAACCCGCGCTCGCCTCGCTGCGCTGGCCGGGCCGCCCGGAACTGCCGAACGGCAGCGCCGGCTGGGTCTCGCAGGTGGTGAAACATTCGCTCGGCAGTTTCGTGGTGTTCGTGTCGCACACCACCAACGGCCACAACCATCCGTTCGAGGTGTGGGTGAACGGCTCCGAGCAGCCGCGCGGACTCGGCGCGCTGGCGAAATCATTATC
>JBAUQH010000133.1:0-11255 GCA_049580605.1 Gallionella sp.
CAGCATGTACCCGGAAGATCAGTACGGCGTGCGCGCACTGAAAGCGGGAGCATCGGGATACATCAACAAGCAGGCTGCACCGGAAAAGCTGGTCGGCGCGATCAGGCAGGTTGTCAACGGCAAAAAATTCATCAGCGACAACCTGGCGGAACAGTTGTTGAGCAATCTGATCGGCACTTCGCAGGAATTATTGCACCAGAGTCTTTCGAACCGCGAATACCAGACCCTGTGCCTGATGTCGTCGGGGCATTCCCTGACTGAAATCTCCGAGATCATGATGCTCAGCCCCAAGACAGTCAGCGTCTACAGGGCACGGATGCTGGAGAAAATGGGCTTCAAGAATAATGCCGAAGCTGTTCACTATGCGATCGCTCACCGACTGGTTGAAGCCATGGCATGACAACCAGCCCTGCGCCGGTATATGTTTCGCGTTCTCCTGGCCGCATGGCCAGCATTCCACCAGGCGGGGAATGCCCTTGCAGATAATCCTGCCGGTTGTCCCGGGCAAAACTTCGCAAACCGGCGGCCTGTCACCCCGAATAGCCGATTGTCAGAAAATTGCCTAAGCAGCTTCGGGCAATTTCGCCGGTTGCCCGCCCGGTTAACGGAGCAGCTTGTCTAGATCGGAATGGGTGCAAGACATGAAAATTAACCACCCTGATTTGGTTTCGGTATTGCTTGCGTCGGCACCTTGAACAGCCCGGCCGTTATCGATACTCATATTGGCGGCAAGCGTCCCGATGTCGAAAATTTCCTGCCACGCGAGGGGAATGAACTGCTGCGGACTATCTTCAAATTTCTGACCATCGGTATAGGCATGGTTGCACAGCGATTCTTCCTGCGCATGCGTAAAACGCATGCAAAAAAACTCTATCGCCTGCCGAAGCTTCTCGGTCATGACTATACGTTCGTGCAAAGATGCTGGAATGAACAGGCATTTTCTGCCGGCGGCGATCAGCCTAGCTCACGATTTGCGCGAAGCGGTCATCCGCCGCCCTGAGCCGATCCGCCATGGTTCGCAAGAAGGCCTGATTGAATCTTGACTGGCACTGTTCGGAAGTTGCGGCAAGCGCTTGCGGTGATATGCGCATTACCGTCACATCCGAATTGGCCGTCACCGTTGCAGATCGCGGAATGGCTTTGCCGCTGATATAGGCCATTTCACCGAAGGAATCGCCCCGCTGGATCAGGTTGATCAGGCGCTTCCCTTTCGTGACCCCGACGGTCCCCTCGACCAGTATGAAAAAGTCCTCGCCGATTTCATCCTCCGATATCAGGACGGACCTTGCCGGAAATTTCTCCCATTGGCCGATATGCACGATCTCCCACAGCGCGATATCGGAAAATTCCCTGAAGAACTCGATTTCGCGCAGCATGGTGAATCTTTCCGGCGTGCCGGCATCCTTGTTTTTTGACTCGCACAGTTCGAGGCGGCCGCAAGACGCCAGGTCGTTTCCGAATTCCTTCCAGGTCTGGTAGCGGTCATTTTTGTTCTTGCGCGTCGAGAGGAAGATGATTTTTTCGAGCTGTTCGGAGATGCCCGGGTTCAGGCTTCTGATGGGCGGGATTTCGGCATTCAGTATCTGGTAAAACAGGCTGGCAAGGCTGGTTGCTGTGTACGGGGTCCGGCCGGCCAGCAGGCAATACATGACCATACCCAGCGAATAGATGTCTGTCTGGTGGGTCAGTGTTTCGCCGTTGATCTGTTCCGGCGACATGAATGTCGGTGAGCCGATATTGCTCGCCTGCGAGTGATCGGCATTAAGGATGATGGCCGCGCCCAGGTCCGATATCTTGATGTCGTTCTCGTGGGTCAGCAGTATGTTCGCCGGCTTGATGTCCCGGTGGATCACGCCGTTGAACTGAGCGTAGTTGAGCGCGCGGCAGCATTTGAACATGAACTCTGCGACCTGGGGTATCGGCAGGAGATTTTCTGGGGTGGTAAATCTTTCTAGCGTGCCGCCCGACACGTATTCCATCACGATGTAGGCTTGTGCTTCTTCGATGACCGCATCTTGGATATGGACAATATGGGGGTGGGTCAGCTTGCCTGCCAGCGAAGCCTCGGTGAGGAGCTGCTTTTTATGGATGGCGCCCGACTTTGAATCGTTCAGTATCGCGGGATTCATGACCTTGATTGCCACTTCACCCCCGGTCGACGGGTCATAGCAGAGATAGACCGTGCTGGTCGCGCCATTCCCCAAGTGTCTGATCACCTGGTATCTGCCAATTTCAGAAGGCTGTTCCATTTATGATTTCGAATTGAGGTAAGTTGCAGGCTGTTGACCGGACTGGAAAATTTCGCGTGAAAATATAGCATTAAAATGCCGATGATCAATTTTTATTTGCACCGCGTTTGCCGCGATGGTGCCGGAAGGGGTTTTACGGGGCGGTCGGGCGCTGAATGATCCGGAATACGCCTGAAATAAAGGGCGGCGCGCTCAAGTTGCTGAAACTATTTGTTGGTCGCGTTCATAAGGTTCCCGCTGCTGAAGTAACTGATGTGAACCTTGCCCAGCGGGTCCAGTGCGATTGCCGTTGCGGCGAAATCGGCAGTGTCTATCGGCAGGAATCGCCATGAACCGGCGTCATTGCTCGCATAGATCAGCTGACTGCCGTTCAGCGCAGAGACATAGCTGATGTGCGCATGGCCAGAAGCGTCCAGCGCGAGAGACGGATAATCACCGGAACGGGCTGCTACAACTTCGATAATCCACGCATCCGTCTCATCCTGATGGGCGTACCTGATTTGATGGTTGTTGTCAGCATAGATGACATGCGTCTTTCCATTCGAGTCCAGCGCGGCGGATAAATTCGTGATATCGCTGCTATCGAGCGTAGTGTTGATCCATCCACCGCTCTGGTTTGTCGCGTACTCGAGTCCGTAATCTGGAAATTTTCCCGCATATGCGATATGTGCGGTACCGGCAGCATCCACCGCGATGGAAAGTGACGCCGCAGTCATGTCGCAGCCTATATCCTGGGTAAACAGATCGATCGTGTTATGCACCCAGGCGCCGGATGCATTAGTGGCATACCTGAGTTCCGACGCCGACGCTGAATTAGCGTAGTAGGAAACATACACCTTGTTCGCGGCATCCAGCGCGAGCGAAGAATCACACCCGCCCTGCGCATCTACCGTTTCGGCGGCCCATGTCCCACCCGCATATATCGCATGGATGACGCCATGGTAGCCCGCATAGCCGACATGCACGGCACCGGAAGAATCGACAGCAATGTGCGCATCGACATAGGGCGATGGCCCGATCGCCTGCGCGACCCATGAACCGGCCGCATCGGTAATGTAATTGTTGAA
Source organism: Gallionella sp. (assembly GCA_049580605.1). Taxonomy (GTDB): domain Bacteria; phylum Pseudomonadota; class Gammaproteobacteria; order Burkholderiales; family Gallionellaceae; genus Gallionella. Next base: position 3,317 of record JBAUQH010000133.1, read on the forward strand.
ATAGCTGTATGCGTCGCAGTAAGTGATAACTGAATTTGGAATGGTACTGTAATGCGTGCATTGGTTATAGGCATCGTGAACATGGATGCCAGATGTGGAATCCGCCGCAATCGAGGTGGTTGTCATGTCGGTCGACACGGTCGTCGGCGCAACGAATTCCGTTTTCCATCCCGGAGTCGCAAATACCATAGCGGACGGCGGACTTTCAAGCCCGCCGATTACCGCGGTGACCAGGTAATAGTAGGTGACATTGTCGGTAAGGCCGGTGTGCAGATAGGGATTGCCAACCGCTGCGATCCGGGTGCCGGTGCTGACCGTCAGGTCTGCCGTGGTGGACCAGTAGAGGTTGTATGAAGTCGCTCCGGCGACGCTGTTCCAGCCAAGCGTGACCTCTCCGGATCCTGCGACGGCCGACAACGAGACCGGCGAAGCGGGTATGCGCGATAGTGTGACTGTACCGGTTGCGGATGCGCCCGTCGTATTCGATGCGCTGACTTCCAGCAGGTTTGCTCCGAAATTAAGCGGCACGGCAAATGCCATCCATCGATGGCTGTATGAGGTGACGCAATAGGAGAACAGGCAGGAACAGTAGCCGTAGATTCCGTCGACCGCAATACCCGTCGCTCCGGTGGTGCGGTTTTTCCACGTGATGCCAACTGCCGAACTCAGCGGACCCTGAAAGGCCGGGCAATATCCAAGCGCCACTTCCGAAGCCGGGCAATTGTCGCAATAGGCAATTCCGTGCAGATCGACCGAACTGGTCTGCACGGTGGTGCTGGTCGTATCAATGGATACCCACAGCGGATTGTCCGTGCTGCCGCTGCCGGTTGCATCGCCGCCACCGCTTGGGCATCCGCTGATCAGCAGCCCAAGCAGAATGAAAAGACCGATTGCAAATCGGGTTGCGTGGCGTGGTAGGTCAGGATTCCGCATGGTCACCGCCTGTCTGAAGCCGTCGAGCCAGGTAAGCTAGGTCGCCAGCATATGGGAATCACGCTACGCCCTTGCAATCAAACTATCAACAGAGCAATTTGCTAATGTATTTTTTCCAACTTGCTGCATGTCGGTCACAACTGGTGCAGGTATTCAGCAGATCCGCGGCAGCGAGTCGTCTTCCGGTTCTTATAGCAACTGCTCGCCGCTTTACAGAAGCAAAGTTGCATGGCATCCGCAGTGATGTTCCCGTGCTGAGCGAGGGAACATATATGTAAATTGTGGAGTTTGTCGGAATAAAACCGTATATTTCTGTCCAGACAATCCGGACATTGCACCATACGTTCATGAATCTTCTTCTGGTTGAAGACAATCGCGATCTCGCCACCAATATGTTCGATTATTTCGAGACGCGCGGCCACATTCTGGATATCGCCGGGGACGGTATTTCAGGGCTGCATTTCGCGTCCACGAATACCTATGATGCGATTGTGCTGGATCTTATGTTGCCGGGCATGGATGGGTTGACGCTATGCAAGCGTCTGCGAGACTCGGGGAAAAATACACCTATCCTGATGCTTACGGCCCGTGACTCGCTGAACGACAAGATTGCCGGTCTTGAAGCAGGCGCGGACGATTATGTGGTCAAGCCGTTTTTATTACGCGAAGTGGAGGCGCGGTTGTTGGCGCTGATCAGGCGCTCGCATGTGCGTGAAGGCACCAGCATTCTGCAGGTTGGGGATTTGACTTTCGATACGGGCACGCTCAAGGTGTTTCGTGGCGAGCGCAGTATAGAGTTGCCTCCCATTCCGCTAAAATTGCTTGAAATTCTCATGCGACTATCGCCACGCGTGATGTTGCGCGATGATGTGGAGCGTGCCATCTGGGGCGATACGCCGCCTGACAGCGATGCCTTGCGTGCGCATCTCCACATTTTGCGCAACGCGGTAGATAAAAAAACCGAAAAGCCATTAATCAAAACCTTGCGCGGCATTGGTTACCAGATCAGCGATGATTAGTGTCCTCCACAGTCTCAGGTTCAAGCTGACGCTGACTTTTGCAATTTTCGGCACGATGGTCAGCATCTTGCTGTCGATGGGCCTGCTCTTCGAAGCGCATATCCTCGGCGAACGCCTGATGGATGAAACGCTGCGCGCTGAGATCGGTGACTATATATCCAGACTCGAGCGCAATCCGAATTCGCTTCCGCCGTCAACTGCCAGCATTCAAGGCTACCTGCTGAATCAAAATCAACGCAGTGAAAACATGCCACCCGAACTGCTTTCGCTGCGCGAGGGCGTTCATCAGTTGATACTGAATGGCACGCCTTATCGTGTCGCCGTGGTTGACAGGAATGGCGAGCGCATATTCATGCTGTTTAATGAAAAGCGCCAACGCCACCGCGAGGAAATGTTCATTGTGGATTTGGCGGCTGGTGCGCTCATCATGATCATTTTTTCGGCGTGGGTGAGCTGGTGGGTGGCCGGAAGGCTGGCTTACCGCGTCGTTTCCCCCATTTTGGAGCTGGCGCGCCGCGTCAGTATGGCCAGTCCCGGAGACGATGCAGAAGCAGTTGCCCAGGGTTTTTCAAACGATGAAATCGGCCAGCTTGCGGAAGTGTTTTCCTCATACCTCAACCGCATGCGTGCGTTTATAGAACGTGAACGCAATATCACAGACGATGTCAGCCACGAACTTCGAACTCCGCTTGCTATTGTTCAAGGTGTCGTTGAATTGATGGAGGACGACAAACAATTGGATGAAAAGCAGCGGGAACGCATCGCAAGAATAGGTCGTGCCAACCGTGAAATGGCGGACATGACCACCGCCTTGTTGCTGATGGCGAGGGAAAGCACTAATGAGGCGGTTGTGCAGACTTGCAACGTATGCGAAGTCGTTAGCGCGACTATCGAAATGAACCGGCATCTGCTGAGCGAAAATACTTCGGTGGATTTTGCATGTAACGCACATCCGATCATCGTGGCTGAACGCGCTCTGCTGAGCATTGTGGTGGCAAACCTTATTCGCAATGCGTTCTCGAACACGCCATCGGGTGTCGTTTCGATTTCGGTAAATGACAATGAGCTTGCGATCCGCGATACCGGCACGGGTATTCGCGGAGAAGAAATCCATAAGGTATTTCAGCGACTCTTCAGGGGGGCCGGCAGCACCGGTTCGGGTATCGGTTTGTCGCTGGTTAAGCGTATTTGTGATCGATATGGCTGGGAAACAATTATCGATAGCACCGAAGGGCAGGGCACCTCGGTGCAATTTGTCTTTAACCTGAACCGTGCGTAACGAGATCATGCTCCTGAATTTCATTTGTGCAGTAATCGGGAAGGGAAAGGCACGGGGAAACTTGCTGCAGAACCATTCAGGACAGCGAGCTGCCCTGAGCGTTAGTCGTTAATTCGTAAAAAAACGCCCATCCTTCACGTTCCCTTGACGCAACGTTGACGCCCGCATAACGCAGGCAGTCGTAGCATGATTTCCGCATCAGGAGGTTGATGCGGCTGCGCGCCCTGTAACACCGGCAGTTTTCGACGCTCAGTGCCACTTGTGATTGCGTGTTCACAATTAACCTGAAATATTCGGGAGGCAATAGTGAAAATTTCTTCGATATCAGCATACGATTCGGTTTCCATCCCTGAATCACACCAATTGCATGAGCCGTTCTTGTCCGGTCTGATTCACGCGCTAAGCTCTTTTTTCATGAGGCAAGACCAGTTGAAAATCGCAATCGCGCTGAGTGAGGCAGATGATGTAGAAGGTGCAAAAGCCCTGCTTGATAGATAGCGTTATTTAAATTGACACTCGCGTAGCAAGGGTTTGGACTTCAAGCAACCGGCATACATTGCCGGGCTTTAACTTCCGTTCAATCAAGGCGTATCATCAACGCTGCCCATTCCAAAGCCAGACAGATCTCTCGCCACGCATGTTAAGGCGGAACTCGCTTGGCAAATCCCATATCGAAAATTCATTTTAGTTAGTGCGCCACTGACGCACTGATATACCATGCTGATAATAAATGGCTTTTTCAATAAGCGGACATTGCCAGCTGGCCAGTTATCGTCGATTCCCATATAATTATTCGCGAATATAGTGCAACATGTTGCGCTGCTGGTAGAACGCTCGTAATTTTTCGGGCAGTAATTCAACCCAGAATCGATAATTCCAAACCCTAAGCGCATTATGAACCAACCAGATTTGGCAGACAAACCATCTAGATTCCGTTACCTTTTCGTGCTGTTGCCAATTGCAATGCTGTTATTGGCGTTTCCTGCCGAAGCCGCAAATCTGGCGTCCGGTGGTGCGGATTCGATAGCATGGTGGGTTTGGCCGTTGGCCTTGTTCGTGGTGTGTTTCTTTCTAGGTATGCTCGCTGTTCCGGCCGGCGTTGGCGGCGGCGTATTGTTCGTGCCTATCGTCGGCAGCTTCTTTCCGTTCCACCTCGACTTCGTGCGCGGTGCCGGTTTGCTGGTGGCAATGGCCAGCGCACTGTCTGCCGGCCCCTCGCTGCTGAAAATTGGCATGGCCAATCTCCGTCTTGCCATGCCGCTCGCACTGGCCGCCTCAATCAGTTCCATCGCCGGCGCAATGCTGGGCCTGGCATTGCCTGACAATATCGTGCAAATTTCATTGGGTGTCACCATACTCGGCATTGCAACCTTGATGGTTTTATCCAAAAAATCCGAGTTTCCGCTTGTGGAAAAGCCCGATGCTTTGTCCCAGGCTTTGGGGATCCACGGCGTATTCCACGATACGATCTCCGGCAAGAACATCCCCTGGCAAATCCACCGAACCCCGGCAGGCCTGGTGCTGTTTCTGATTATCGGTTTTCTCGGCGGACTGTTTGGCGTTGGCGCGGGTTGGGCCAACGTGCCGGGATTGAACCTGCTGCTGGGTGTGCCGCTAAAGGTGGCCGCAGGCACATCCAGCATGATCTTGTCCATGGCCAGTTCCTCCGCTACTTGGTATTACCTCGATAACGGTGCGATCCTGCCCATCATTGCCGTGCCTTCGGTGATCGGCATGATGATCGGCGCGCGTATCGGCGCGCATCTGTTGACCATACTCAAGGCGTCGGTGATCCGCAAAATGGTTATCGGCATTTTGCTATTTGCGGGAGTGCGCACGCTGCTCAAAGGTCTCGGCATCTGGATTTAAGGAGTAATGATGGAACCGGAAATCAAACAACCTGAGGAACAATTGCCCTACGCCGCGGTAATGCACTGGAGTACGCTGGCCGGTTTCATTGTGCTGATTGCATCCTTTGTCGCCTATGTGCTCAACTGGCTGCCCGCGTCTGTGCCGCTGGAACAGTTGCCGCACCTGTGGAACCTGCCCACGGCAGAATATCTCAAGGCAACCGGCACGCCAACCGGATGGAGTTGGCTGTTCATGATGGGCAGGGGAGACTTCGCCAGCCTGCTCGGCATCGCAATTCTGTCCGGCAGCTCTATCGCCTGCATCGTGGCGATCATACCAACCTACATGAGGGCTAAAAATACCACTTATATCGCAATTTGCGTGCTGGAAATTATTGTCTTGCTGCTATCGGCATCGGGTGTCTTCAGTACGCATTGATTGAGGGGAAAAACATGAGCCATCCTTTTGAGCGCATCCTGCTGGCTACTGAACATTCCGAGTTCGACAGCGGCTCCGAGCGCGTTGCATTCAGCCTGGCCCGGCACTGCAAAACGCCGCTTGCAGCGGTGGTGCCGGTATTCAGCAATCCTGAATACGAAGTCATCGCACCGCAACTCGCCGTACATGCCGAACAGGAAGCCGCCGTCAAGATCAAAATGCTCTATGAAACGGCAGCGCTCGCGGGTGTACAGCTTGAAGTTATAGCAAGGCGCGGAGCGGAACTCTATCGGGAGATCGTGCAGGAAGCGGCTGACCGCAAGTCTGACCTTATCGTGGTCCGCCGCCGCGGCAAACGCAGTTTTCTATCCAGTCTGCTTGTCGGCGAAATGGTCAGCAAAGTGGTGGCTCATTCACCCTGCAATGTGTTGTTTGTGCCGCGTGAAGCGAAGATGTGGTCGCATGGAATAATGGCTGCTGTCGACAATTCGCCGAACGCAGAACATGTTGCCCATGTTGCCGCCCAGGTGGCTCGGCAGTGCGGGTTGCCGCTTACATTGGTCGGCGTGATCAGCCATGAAACAGATACCCTTCGCATCTTGACCGAAAGAACAATGGGGCACGTTCTCGCCACCGCTTCTTCAGTCGGGGTGAATGCGCAAAGCCGCATTCTGGCAGGAAAACCTTTTGAACAGATATTGCACGCCGCCAAGGAAATATCGGCTGACCTGATCGTCGTCGGGCGCCACGGCGAAAGCAACCTGATCCACACGCCATTCGGCGGCACGACACATAAGGTCGGCGGGATGGCGGATATCCCCGTGTTGGTTGTGCGTGCGTAATCTGTTCTTGCTGGCCGGCTTCTAGCATATCCGCGGCAGCGGATCGTCCTCCAGTTCTTCCAGCAATCGCTCGCCGCCCAGTTCGGTTTCCAGTACCACATGCGAGCGCGCTGTGCTTATGCCGCCGATGATCGACGCATCTCGCCCCTGCGGCAGTGCCTGCCATCGCGCCAGCGCATCATTCGCTTGCGAGGCATCGACCACCGCAATCACGCGCCCCTCGCAGGCGAGATACATCGCGTCGTAACCGAGCATTTCGCACACCGCGCTGACCTGCTCGCGCACCGGGATCGCCTGCTGGCGCAAGCGCACCTGCAATTTCGTCGCGCGGCAGATTTCGTGCATCACCGTAGCGAGTCCGCCGCGCGTCGGGTCGCGCATGAAGCGCAGGCCGTCCAGCGACAGCAGCGCCCGGGTCAGCGGCAGCACGCTGGCCGCATCCGACAGCAATTCGCCATGCAATCCGAACTGCTCGCGCGCCAGCATCACCGCGATGCCGTGGTCGCCGACCGGCCCGCTTACCAGCACCGCATCACCCGGCCGGATACGATCGATGCCGATCTGCAGATGTTTCGGCCGCACGCCGATGCCGGTTGTCGAGAGGTACAGGCCGCCGCCTTCACCGCGCCTGACCACCTTGGTGTCGCCCGCGACCACCGCGACGTTCGCCGCGCGCGCGGCATCGGCCAGGCTGATCACGATGCGCTCCAGTTGCGCAATCTCGAATCCTTCCTCGATGAACGCGCCCAGCGTCAGGTAATGCGGCGTCGCGCCGGACACCGCGAGATCGTTCACGGTACCGTGCACGGCGAGCGAACCGATGGTGCCGCCGGGGAATTCCAGCGGTTGCACGGTGAAGCCGTCGGTGGTGACCATGATTTCGCCGTCCAGCGCGGGCAGTCGCGCCGCGTCGGTCTGCACGTCGAGCAGCGGATTGGCGAGATGGCGCGCGAACAATTCCTCGATCAACTCGCGCATGTAATGCCCGCCGTTGCCGTGGGCGAGGCTGATGTTCAGGTCATCCATGCCGATGTGCCGCCTCAATCAATTGCCCGAACGCAAGTCCGCCGTCGTTGCAGGGCGCCTGCTGCGGCAGGTGTGCTTCGAAACCGGCAGCGGCCAGTTGCTGCAGCGCCAGTTCGGCAAGCAGTCTGTTCTGGAACACGCCGCCGGTCAAACCCACTGCATCGAACCGTGTATCTGCATGGAGGCGCTGCACCTGCTTCACGATCAGGTTTGCCAGGCTCAGGTGGAACTGCATCGCGCGCTGCGCGACCGGCACGTCGTCGCGGCGCAACATTTCCAGTAGAGGCGTCCAGTCGGCGACCAGCAGGCCGTTATCGCTTTCACGCAGCGGCAGGTCTGTCGCCGCGGTTTCATCGATTTCACCGGCATCCGATGCCGCGGCTTCCAGCAACATCGGCCCCTGTCCCTCGTGGCTTGCCGTATCGATCAGGCCGAGCAGGCTGGATGCCGCATCGAACAGCCGTCCGGCGGCAGAGGTGGCCGGCGCGTTCAGGCCATGCAGCCACGCGCTTTTCAGCAGCACCGCGTCGCGTGCGGACGAGTGCCAGTCC
>JBAUQH010000134.1:0-30686 GCA_049580605.1 Gallionella sp.
CAATATCGGTTCGCCTGCGGCTTCTTTCATCGTGTCTTCTGCTTTCTTTTGCGCGAACATCCCGGTGAGTCCGGAGACAAGACTTCCGACACTGGAAGAAGTGGAGGATTTATTTTCTTTATTCTGCGCGACATTTCCGGCCACATTGGAGACCAGGCTTCCACTGCCAGTTGAAGTGGAAGATTTGTCTTCTGTTTTGCTGGTTTCCTCGGGGGCGCACGCATTGCCATCCATGTTCCAGGATAGATGAGTTGAAATCGGGTAGCCCTTGATCCTTTCCATTTTTTTGCCCGCATCGAGGAATGCCTTCAGGTCATGCTGTTTCAGGGAACTGGCGAGATAGGACGTAATCAGCTTCGTTGCATCGGCAGGTATGATTTCCCGTTCTTTTGTGTCGGTAATCTTTCCGAAATAGGCCCGTGCATAGCTTTCCTCCAGCGCCAGCACATCGTGTATCGTGCCGGTTGTCGGTGTGGTCCAGATATCCAGACTTAACGTGCTGGTGGAATTCCGCCCCGAATTGTCGCGCAGCTTGACCACCCATGCGACCTGATATTCTTCGGTATTGAAGCCATTGATGTCTTTTTTCTTCCCGGTCGCTTCGACCGTGAAGCCGGTGTGCGCGATGCGCATGGTACAGCCCGGCTCCTTACTAGCCTGCGGAGACTTTTTTTCGGCAGGCCGCTCGGCAGCAGGCTTGGAGGGTTTGACGCAACCCGTCAACGGGCATTCGGTGTACTGCTGCTTGTCCGTGTTCAACGACCAAATCAGCCTGCGGTCGATGCGCGTTATTTCCGTATCCGAATGTGTGCCGACCAGAAAGCCGGTGAAGGTGCCGGTACCCTTGAAAGTCGATTCGTCACGGCGCATGTTGGCGCGAACAAAATGCCGGCCGCTGCTTTCGAAAGGCAGGAAACCCTTGATGCCGTTGCTGGTGACTTGCTGTTCGATTACTGCAGTGCGGTTGAGCGGCGTATTGTCGGCCACGACGGCAGCCGGAGGTTTGGTCGCGCATCCGGCGATTAAGGCGCTAACAACAACGATTCCAGGAAGATTGCGTAACATGATTGCCCCCTTGTTTGTTACAACACGGGCATTATAGAGGGCGAATTCCGTAATGCGAGTGCAATTTTGAGGATGCCGCCGGCCTATGCCGGAATGGGTCCGTCCCGGGCTGGTCGAGACTTCCGCCGCTTTGAACCTGCGCAAACTGAGGCCAGCGGGTTCCCGGCGGCCAAATTGATGTTACGATTTCATCATGATGACCGTTCCGTCGACTGATCCGATCAATACACCCGACGTCAGGTTAACCAACCTGTTCGACGAGGATCCGCTCGGGGAAGCATTCTGGAAGCACTGGTTCGGAGCCGGGCGGTTCGGCAAGCTGCGCGGCCATTTCAGCGCGCTGGGTGAAAGCGGCGCGCTCGCAACCGGGCTTTCTGCGCGTGCAGACAAACAGGGGCCGCTGCTGCAGACGCATGATGCGCGGGGGATGCGCATCGACCGCATCGTCCAGCATCCCGATTACCGCGAACTGCAACAACTTTCGTACGGGCGCGGGATTGTCGGGATCAAATACCAGCCGGAATTCCTGTCCAGGCATCGCGCATACCGTCATCTGCTCGGATTCGGCGCGGGATATTACTTTGCCCAGAGCGAAATCGGCCTGTATTGCCCGATCTGCATGACCGATGGCGTGGCCCGGGTGCTCGAGTGCAGGCCGGCGGGTCCGCACACCCCCTTGTATCAAATGACCATCGCCCATCTTTCCGCCGGCGATCCGGAACATCGCTGGCAGGGCGCGATGTTCCTGACCGAGAAGCAGGGCGGTTCGGATGTCGGGAGCAATGCCGTCACCGCGAACCGGCAGGGCAGGCGCTGGCTGCTCAACGGGGACAAGTGGTTCTGCTCGAATGTGGCGGCCGACGCGATTCTCGCACTGGCGCGCATGCCGGATGGCAAACCCGGCACCAGGGGGCTGGGGCTGTTTCTCGTGTTGCGCGACAGACCCCCCGGCAATTCCGCGACGATCCGCATAAACCGCCTGAAGGACAAGCTCGGCGTGCGTTCGATGCCGACCGGCGAAGTCACGTTCGAGGATACCGAAGCTTTTCTGGTCGCCGGCGAGAACGAGGGATTCAAGCAGATGGCCGAGATGCTCAACCTCTCCAGGCTGTATAACGCGGTCGCGAGCGTAGCCGGCATGCGCAGGGCCGTGCTCGAGGCACTCAAATATGGCGCCGGGCGCAGGGCTTTCGGCCACACTCTCGACGAATTGCCGCTGTGGCGTGCTGCGATGGCCGATCTGGTTGCCGAACATCTGGGCATATTCGTGCTGGTTTTCGAAACCGTTAGCGCGCTGGACCGATCCGACAACGGCGACGAAGAAGCGCGCAAACTGGTGCGGATCGCAATCCCGATGGCCAAGGCCTTGAGCGGCAAGCTTGCCGTCTTCGCGGTCAGCGAGGCGATGGAGGCGATCGGCGGCAATGCCTATATCGAGGAAAGCATTCTTCCGAGGCTGTTGCGCGACTGCCAGGTTCTGCCGATCTGGGAAGGCACGACCCATATTCTGACGCTGGACGCGTTGCGCGCGGTCCACAGGGAGGGGAGCCACGAAGCATTGTTCGCGCGTATCCGGCTGGCGATGGCACGCGCGAAAAAATCCGACACCGGACCGGTCAAAGCCAGGCTGGCATACGATATCCGGAAACTCGATGCACTGTCGAAACTGCCTCCCGAACTGCAACAGCGCGAGGCGCGGCTATGGCTGGAAACCGCCGGCCGTACGCTTACGCTGGCGCTGCTGCTCGAAAACGCGGCACACCCGCCGCTGCGGGAAGCGTGTCTTGCCGCGTACCAAAGGATTTCAGTGCGGCCAACCGGTGTGATGCCGGTTTGCCACGGCAACCCGGCCGCGCTGGTGGATACCGAAGCGGTGTTGCTTCGATCCGCAACGCGCCGCGATTGATTACCGGAAACCCGCGATCTGCAGACCCATTGTGCCCGTTGTAATGTGGCTGCAAGGGCAGTCAAGCGCTAGCTGCGGTACATATATTCTCTGGTAAGGGGCAAGTACCCGGCAGCGGCATTGCCTGCCTTGCAGGCGAGCATCTGGTAAATGTTGATCCAATTATGCGAAAAAGCATGGGCGCAGCCGGCAAGATAGACTTCCCAGATGCGGAAGCGCTTCTCCCCGGCAATCTCGACCGCACGGTCGCGGTTGGATTCGAGCCGGCTGGCCCATTCGTGGCAGGTGCGCGCGTAATGGCGCCGCAACGATTCCACATCGGTCACCTCCATGCCTGCCGCGGCGATTTCCTTCAGTGCCAGACTGAGGTGCGGCAATTCTCCGCCGGGGAAAACATATTGCTCGATGAAATCCCCGGCGCCGGCGCCGATCTCGCGGCTTTCCACATCGCTGGTGGTGATCCCGTGGTTCAGCACCAGACCCTGGTCGGCCAGCAGCGACGCGATTTTCGAAAAATAGACCGGCAGGTTTTTCAATCCCACATGCTCGAACATGCCGACGCTCGCGATCTTGTCGTACACCTCGCCGACCGGCAGGTCGCGGTAATCGCACAATTCGACCGTGCAGCGCTCTTGCAGCCCTTCGGCCTGGATTAGCTGCCGGGCGTGCTCGAACTGGTTCTTCGACAATGTAATGCCCTTCGCAATCGCGCCGTACTTTTTCGCCGCTCGCAGGATCAAAGCCCCCCAGCCGCAGCCGATATCGAGAAATCGTTCGCCCGGTTTCAGCATCAACTTGTTCAGGATGTGATCCAGCTTCTGTTCCTGTGCCGTCTCCAGCGTGTCGTCCTCGTGCCGGTAGTAAGCGCATGAATAGACCATGTTCCGGTCCAGAAACATCGAATAGAATTCGTTCGAGACATCGTAATGGTATTCGATCGCCGCGCGGTCTTTTTTGTGGCTGTGCCGCCTGAACATCGGCAAGCGGCCGCGCTGATCGGCGGCAAACCGGCTCACCAGGCTTTCCGCAACCCTGAACAGTTCGTGCACCGATCCCTCGACGCGGATGTGGCCCTCAACAAACGCCGCGCCCAGCTTGTTCAGGTCGGGCGGAACGAAATAGCGCAGCGCCGAAGCAGACGGGACATAGACGGTGACCGTCGGTTTGGCGGCGAGATTGAACTCGCGGCCGTTCCACAGCATCACCCGCAACGGAATGTTGATGCCGTCACTGATCCGTTCGAACAGTCTTTCGAGGCGGTATTCAATAAACATTGCGGTTCCTTCCACCCGCTTTTTCCCGAACCGAAGGCAGGGCGCTGCCGAACACATGGTCCCAGAATGCAGTGGTCACGCCGTAGCAACCCGGATGATCGGTCCGGTAGTGATGCAGCGCGTGCCAGCGTTTGCGCTGTTTCAGCCAGGGGTTGTCGGCGCGCCAATGGTGAACGGCATGGTGGGTGACGGTATACGACAAATATCCGGCCAGCACGCCGAATGTCAGCGCGGCCGCGCGCCAGGGGCCGCCTATCAGGAGTGCGGGAACGTAGATCAGTGCGAACTGCCATGCCAGGCTCAGGATCGTCGGCGTGAAGATGATCGCCTTCGGCCGCAGATGATGCGCTTCATGCCAGCTTTTGAACGGCTGCACACCGTGCAACAGGAAGCGGTGCATCACGTACTCGATAACCGTCCAGCTTGCCAGGCCTGCCACCGCCAAGGCTGCCAGCTCCGCTCGCAGTTCGTGCGGGGCGCCCGCGACCAGGAACGCGGACAATGCCGCTTCGATAATGCCGTATAGCACCAGATCCGCACGGTGCGCCGCTTTGCTGTGTTCCAGTGTGAAGATATGCATACAACTCCTCTAGAGTCTGATATGCCGGAAGTTCCCGCCCACTGCCGGCCTAACCCCCCGATCATTACTTTTTCCAGAACAATATCCTCGGTTCATTCCTGGATGAGGCGGCGGTTTCGCCGCTGGGCACCCCGACCACGACAGGTGCGATCGCAGTATATTCGTCCGGGATGCCGAGTTCGATTTTCACCTTGTGTATATTCAGTGCAGACACGGCGGAACCGATTACGCAAGTACCCAGTCCGATAGCGCTCGCCGCGAGCATCAGGTTTTCCGCCGCCAGCCAGCAGTCGGCGGCAACGAACTGGCTGGTCGGCCTGGCGCAGATGATGATCAGCGTATCGGCGCCGTGGAAGATATTGAAATCCTGCCGGGTGAAGTGATCGAAGGAGTGGCTGTGCCCATGGGCTGTGCGGTGGCGGGCTTCCTCGACGAAAAGCGGTTTGGCCAGATCGGACAGGCGCTGCAGCAGCGCATGATCCTGTATCACGACGAATGCCCAGGGTTCCTCGTGCATGGCGGTCGGGGCGCGCACCGCGGCTTCCAGCAGTGTTTGTATGGTGTCGCGCTCAAGCTCGTCAGACAGGTAGGACCTAACCGAGCGACGGGCAAGTATGGTCTCGAACGCGTTTTTCCTGATGGGTCTTTCGATAGCAGCCAGCGTCATGATTTCGAACTCCTAGAACAGGAACTTCCACCATAGCTATAATATATCGGAGGATGGATTCGGTATCAATACGCATCTGTGGATGCAATACAGCATGTGTCCGGCGCGAACAAGCGTGTTGCAGATTTGGAAGAATCAGCGCCGAACAGCGCATTACCGACGTTCCCCTTCATTAACCCACAGGCTATTCATATAGACGATCATGCCGTTAGCGGCGACCGTCAAGCAGTTGACCGGAGAATTATTGAAGAGTTCAACACCGCAGTCGAATGATTCTTCCGGTTTGGATTGAATTGGGCACAAATCTTCATTTTGCATTTGCAGTTCGATCCGGTTTGGCCGGCGTTGATGCAGCTGCAAACCGGCCGAATGCGCTGGATATTTTCAGATCGCTCCTCCGTTCATGCCTCCCCCGCACACCGATTGGGAAATCTTTGCAATATTCCGACTCCGGGCCAGTAGGCTAGCCTGAATTTGCAAAACTGTAGCGTTGCTTCGGAACAAATTCCCGCAAGGTGTTGTCTTCGGAAAGGCGGGCGGGCCTGCAGGGATCGACCAAGTCCGGGAGGTGGGTACATGGATCCGACTGCCGAAACCGCCGAAAACGGAGCGCGGGCAATTAACAAGCGCACGTGTATATTTTTATTGAAATATTGCCGTAACCTTGGGAGAACATGATCTTGACGGGACGGTGATCTGATCCCGGTCTATTCGTAAGGAGCATGGAATGGCACAAACACGAAATGCAGGGGGCGCGCTATGAAACAGGCCGGCAACAACGATGCCGCGAGCGAAAATCGTCCGCATTCTCGCGCCGCCTGGCAGGATCCGCCGGCACTGACCCTGGACGAAAGCGGCATGATCTGTGATTGCAGCAAGGCGGGCGAAATACTTTTTGGCTATCCGAGGCAGGACATGGTCTGGCAGCATGTTTCCAAATTGTTGCCTGAGCTTTCCGAAATCCAGCTGGTAAAGAATGGGCAATTCAATCCGCAACTCGGATTTCTCTGCCATTGCGGGCATCACTTCCAGGCAACAAACCGGCTCGGCAACGTCTTTTTGAGCGAACTGCATTTCGTTATCCTTAATGACGAAGGGATACGCCAGATAAGGATGATTGTGCAGCCTTCCGGTATCGTGCAGTCCTGACTGAAGCGCAGCAGGTAATCTGCACACGGCCTTGAAGTTGCTGACCGCAACGGCAGGCGGCCAATATCCGGGCTGTCTGGTTTTCATCGATAAGCGGCACCCAGAGGTTTGTTTCGATGAGTTTTCACACGATTATCGTTGGCGCACGGGTGTGCGCCGCGTTTCTTCCTAGCTGCGCCTATACGGACGTTGATTGGCCAGCTCTAACGCGGTTATAGTATCAGCCTAGCCGGAAATATCATCGGTCTGATCCGGGTTTTGTTCGACGGCCTGATCGGGGGCGAGATTTTCGCTAGTCGCTACAATGCCATTGCGAAGCGCAGCGCGAATTATTAGAAATACTGCATAAACGAAATAACGGGAGAACATTGTCATGACCTTCAAAACCATCCTCGTCCATATTGATGCCGGAAAACGGTGCGCGGCGCGCATTGAGATCGCAATCCGGCTTGCCCGGCAATTCGATGCGCACCTGGTCGCACTGAACGCGCTGAGCAGGGTCGATCTTCCGGGGTACGTGCTGGAAGGAGTAGGGGGCATGACGATCGAGGAATTCCGAAAACGCTATGTCGAAGAACAGATAACGCATGGAAAATCAATCTTCAGCAAGGCACTTGCCGCATCCGGATTTGCCAAGTCGGAGTGGCGCGCGTCCGAGCTGGATGCCGTTGATGCAGTCACATTGCACGGGCGCTATGCCGATCTGATCGTTATTGGTCAGCCCTGGAAGGTGGATAATTCTGCAGTTAACAGCAGCTTTGCCAATCAAGTCATGCTCGAAGCCGGCCGCCCGGTACTGATGATTCCATATGCCGGCAATTTCCCCACCATCGGAAAGCGCATCATTTTCGGCTGGAACGCAAGCCGCGAGGCGACGCGTGCGGTTACCGATGCAATTCCATTCCTGCGCCAGGCCGAAGTCGTCCAGGTCATGGTAATCAATCCGAAAGCCGGCGAACACGGCGCAATGCCCGGCAACGACATCGCGCTGTTCCTGGCACGACACGGGGTTCAAGTTGAGGTGCGCGTGGACGAGTCGAGTGAAATCGACATTGGCAATGAGATGCTGTCGCGTGCTTCGGATTTCGGCGCGGACCTGATCGTGATGGGCGGATACGGACATTCACGGTTCAGGGAAAGCCTGATGGGTGGCGCCACCCGCACGCTGATCGATTCGATGACCGTGCCGGTGCTGTTGTCGCATTGACGCGCTTCCGGCTTCGCGCTTGCGAGTCGATGACACTTTCTTCACCGCGACCAACCGCTTCAACCAGTCCATAGACCCCGCCGTTGCGGCCGTTCCCGGGATGCACTGACTCCCCGGTTGGTCTGAGCAGCTGTTCACCAAGACAGCCCTGATGAACCATTTTCAATAACGATCATCATAAGCCGTGATCGCGCGTGCTGCCGATCGTTAAACCCGGTGATGGGGTTGCACCTTCGTGTGCCGAGGTTAACCTGGTTGACACATTTCCGGAATAGATTGTCAGGTTCGGGAACAAACGACCTGCGGCGCCAAATGAACCGGTAACCAGAATGAAGCTATCTTGGAAAGACAGTATCTACCAGCAGCGCGAGCAGCTCGGGCGTTTGCTGCGGGAACCCATCGCGAGGCTGGCTGAAAAGTGCGCGCCGGCATGGGGCGATCGCGAACAGCTTAACTTAGTCCTGCAGGATGGTTTCGTCAGTATCCCGCACTGCAACTACCTGTACTGCGTCGGCACGGATGGGGTGCAGATCTGCGACAACATACATCAGTCCGGGCGCCTGCCCGAACACTTCGGCAGGGACCGGTCCCAGCGACCCTACATGAAGGAGGCGGTCCCGAGCTGGGGATTTCTGCTGTCGGATGCCTATATCAGCTTGATGAAAGGCAGGCCGTCGTTGACCGCGCTGCAGGTCGTCCATGCGGATTCCCGGCTAGATTCCGGGATATCAGATCCGGGGATATTAGATTCTGGGATATTAGATTCTGGGATATTAGATTCTGGGATATTGGGCTATCTCGGCGCCGATTTCGACCTGCGCAATCTGCCGGTTACCGCGGAGCTCTACGAAGAGCCGGCTGCATGGCGCCAGGTGCGGGGCGACCCGTCGATCCGCAACGCGGTGATGTATCAATGCCGCGTCGAAAGCCAGATGGACGGACATCTGGACCAGACGCTGTCGATACTGGAGGAACTGCTGACCAACCGGGGCGTGTTCCAGTGCGCGGTCCATTTTTCGAGCAGCCAGGCGACGATCTGGACACTGGACGATCCGTACCGCTACCGCATGCTGGATGACGAGGCGCTGAGCGACCCGGATATCTGCCTGGTCTACCCGCCGCAATCCTACCCGTCCGATGCGGTCATTCCCGCGCGGGACATCGTCCGCATACTGGCCGCCCTGCGCGAAATGCGCATGGCGGACGAAAACATCTATCTGCGCATGGCTTCGATCAACATCTTTAACGGCATGATCAGCCTAACCTTCTCGTGCGACGGTTCCCATTACATGCGCTACGATGAATTCCTCGGCAACGGCACGCAATCCTGGTTTGGCATCGCTGCGTGAGCAGGGTCGCGATTCCACGCGGTTGAACCGCCATATCCCGCGCTGCAATTTGCAGCAGCTATAATGCGCAGCCGGCCGTCGCGGCATCCTTCTTTAATCGCCATACCGGAGTTGCCTTGTTCAAACTGATCGGTTTCATCGCTGGATTTTATTTTTTCGGATTTTTCGGTGCGCTGTTCGGGCTGTTCGCCGGATCGTTCATCGATCGCATGTTGGCTTATGGTCCGGGCGGTATAAACCCGCTGCAGAATTCGCTGCGCCAGGCGGTTTTTCTCGAGACAGTATTCATCTCGATGGGCAAGCTGGCCAAGGCCGACGGGCATGTCTCGCAATACGAGATAGACCATGTCGAGCAGTTCATGCAAAAACTCGGCATGACCGAGTTGCATCGCCAGCAGGCGATCGCGCTGTTCAGGCAGGGCGCCGATCCCGCATTCGATATCGGTCCGGCCTACCAGAGGTTCATGTCAGTTTGCGGCAACACCCGCCACCTGAAGCAGGTGTTGCTGGTATATCTGATCGTGATGGCCCATGCGGATGGCCATTTCCATCCGGCCGAAGAGGCGCTGCTTACCGGTATCGCGGGCAGGCTGGGTTATGACCATGCCGAATTCAGGCAGATCCTGGAGATGGTGCAGAACCAGTCGAATTTCGCGGGAGGACAGGCAAGCCCGGCCTCGGCACTGGATGATGCGTACAAGGCACTGGGCGTCCGCAGCGACAGCACCGATGCGGAGATCAAGCGCGCCTACCGCAAGCTGATCAGCCAATACCATCCCGACAAGCTGATCGGGCAGGGCATGCCGGAGGACATGGTCGCGATGGCGACCGAGCAGGCCAAGGAGATCCAGCTGGCCCACGACCTGATCAGGAAGCACAGAAATATCTGATGAAAATATTTATGGTGCGCCACGGCGAGAGCGAGGGAAATGTTGCACACGAGATCAACGACGATCCCCGGCGCATCGTCAACCTGACCGCAAAGGGCAGGGCGCAGGCCGAGGCCGCTTCCGGAATCTTTCGCGCGATGCGGTTCACCCATGCCTATGCGTCGGAGTTTCCGCGCGCCCGGCAGACCGCCGACATCCTGTTGCGCAGCCATACGCTCGATCTGCTGATCGATGCCCGGCTCAACGAGCGCCGCTCCGGCATGGACGGATATCCGGTGGCGGCGTTCAACGACCTGGTGCGCGGCGATCCGTTGCGCTTCAGGCCGGAACGGGGGGAATCGTTTCTGGAACAGATGGAGCGGCTGCGCAGCTTTCTGGATGAAATTTCCGCGCGACACCCCGATGGAACGGTGCTGGCGGTTTCGCACGAAAACCCGATCGTCGCTGCGAAGGCTTTGCTGGGGGACGACCCTGAACAGGTGGTGCGCGACAGCATCGCGAATTGCGGTTGGGTGGAGCTGGACTGGCCATAGCGGCAGGGGCAAGGAACTGACTTTTTGCGTGCAGCCCGGCATTACGACCCGAAAATTAAAAAGACACCTCGCGGTGTCTTTTTAATTGATGCGAACCGGTCGTTACTCGATCTTGGCTTTGCTGCGCAGATCGGCAACATAGTCCTTGATGGATTGCTGCTGCAAACGCTGCATCAGTTGCGGCTTGAGTTGATCGAAGGTGGGCACTTTAAGGTCGCGCACATCGTCCAGCTTGATGATATGCCAGCCGAACGGGGATTGCACCGGCTCCCGGGTGTAGCCGCCCTTTTTCAGGCTGACCAGCGCTTTGGCGAAGGGCGCGACGAAGTTGCTCGGGACTGCCCAGTCCAGATCGCCGCCATTGGCAGCAGATCCGGCATCCTTGGATTTTTCCTTGGCGATTTTCGCGAAATTACCCTTCTTGCCGAGTTGCGCGATGATGTCCTTGGCTTCGGCTTCGGTATCGACCAGGATATGGCTCGCCTTGTATTCCTTGGTGCCGAGATGGGTTTTCAGTTTGTCATATTCCTGCTTCAGCTGATCATCGGTGATCGGGTGGTTTTTCGCGTAGTCCTGCACGAATGCGCTGACCAGTACCGATTGCTTGGCAAGCTCGGTCTGCTGGATGACATCGGGATTCTTGTCCATTCCGGCCTTTACTGCAGCCTGTGAAAGCACCTCGAGATTGATCATGTCGTCGAGTACCGCCTTTTGCAGCGCCGGGGTGTCCGGCTGCCCTTGCGCCGTCGCGATCTTGACTCGCATGTCCACACGCGCCTGCGGAATTGGAACGCCATTTACCGTGGCGGCAGCCTTGTCATCGGCAAACGCCGGGTTGACCAGCATTGCGCTCAGTAATGCCAATGCTGCAAATGCTCCAGTTTTAAACATAAAGTGTCCTTTTCTATAGAATTAACGGTTAAATTTCGTCAGGCGCACTCGCCTGAATCGTGAGCGCGTGTATTTCGCGCTTCATCATATCCCCGAGCGCGGAATATATCATACGGTGGCGTGCAACCGTATTGTTGCCGGCAAACCGGGCCGAGACGATGTGCAGCACATAGTGGCCGCCACCGTCGCGCGCACCGGCATGGCCGGCATGCTTGTGGCTATCGTCGATGATCTCGATATGCAGCGGATCAAGCTGGGCAAGACGGGCTAGTATCTGCTTTTCGCGGCTGTCATAAGTGGAACGGGTCATTGCGGAAAGGTTTTCCTGAATGGCTGGACACGGACTTGCGCATATACGCCCGCAGCCACGTACGGATCGGCATTTGCCCAATCCTGTGCAGCAGCCAGGGAGGCAAATTCGGCCACGATCAGGCTGCCGCTGTATCCCGCAGCGCCGGGATCGGAGGCATCCACCGCAGGGAAAGGACCGGCGAGCAGCAGGCGCCCCTGGTTTTGCAATTCCTGCAGGCGCGCAACATGTGCGGGCCGTGCCGCGATGCGCTTGTCCAGGCTATCGGCCGCGTCCTGTCCGATGATTGCATACCACATTTATTGTTTCCCCATCAGTTTTTTTCCTTTTTTTCGTCGATATATTTCGACAGCCAGGCGCCTTGCGCCAGGATGAATATCAACATCAATCCGGTAAAGCCGAACAGCTTGAAATTTACCCAGCTATCCGTCGAAAAATTGTAAGCCACATACAGATTGATGAAGCCAAGTGCCGCAAAGAACACACTCCAGATCAGGTTGAGGCGATTCCAGACATGCACGGGCAGCGCAATCTTTTCATGGAGCATTACGCGCATCAGATTCTTGTGAAACAGCAGATTCGAGAACATCAGGATTACCGAAAAAATCCAGTATAACGCGGTCGGTTTCAGTTTGATGTAGTTCTCGTTGTGCAGCAACAGCGTTGCTCCGCCGAGGGTGCTGATGATCGCAAAGGTCACCCACAGCATCACGTCGACCTTGCCGTGCCGGAACCGGGTCCAGATGATTTGGAACACCGTCGCGGCAATTGCCACGCCTGTGGCGACATAGATACCCTGGAACTTGTAGGCGACAAAGAACAGCAGTACGGGAAATAGATCGAATATCAGTTTCATCGTAATCGTTGGCCGGCTAGGATTTGTCCAGCACCAGCGAAGCGGAGTTGATGCAATAGCGCAAACCGGTGGGTTTCGGTCCATCCGGGAAGATATGCCCGAGGTGCGCGCCGCATTGCTTGCAGCATGCCTCGACACGTTTCATGCCGTAGCTGGTGTCGGTCTTTGTAATGACGTTTTCGGGATTGGCGGGTTGCCAGAAACTCGGCCATCCGGTTCCCGATTCGAATTTGGCCGACGAATCAAAGAGGGGGCTGTTGCAGCACGCGCACCGGTAGACACCCGCATCGTGGCAATTCCAGTACTGGCCGGAGAAAGGCGGCTCGGTGCCGCATTGACGGCACACACGGTATTGCTCGGGGGTGAGTTCGTTGCGCCATTCGGCATCGGATTTTTTGACCGGTTCTTCCATGATTTGCTACAACACCTCTCCCGCGTAATCCGCCAGTCTCGAGCGCTCTCCGCGCATCAGCGTAACGTGCCCGCCGTGCGGCCAGCCCTTGAATCGGTCGACCACATAGGTCAGGCCCGAGCTGCCTTCGGTAAGATACGGCGTGTCGATCTGTGCGATGTTGCCCATGCACACCACCTTGGTGCCGGGACCCGCTCGGGTAACCAGCGTTTTCATCTGTTTGGGCGTCAGGTTCTGTGCTTCGTCTATGATGACATATTTATTGAGGAAGGTGCGGCCGCGCATGAAATTCAGGGATTTGACCTTGACCCGCGAACGGATCAGGTCGCGCGTGGCGGCACGGCCCCAGTCGCCCCCTTCCTCGTCGGATTTGTTCAGCACATCGAGATTGTCCTCCAGTGCGCCCATCCAGGGTGTCATCTTTTCTTCTTCGGTTCCGGGCAGGAAGCCAATGTCTTCGCCGACCGGAACCGTGACGCGGGTGATGATGATCTCGGAGTACAGTTTTGCCTCCAGCGTCTGCAGTAGACCGGCCGCCAGCGTCAGCAGGGTTTTCCCGGTTCCCGCCTGGCCGAGCAGCGTGACGAAATCGATCTCCGGATTCATCAGCAGGTTGAGCACGAAATTCTGTTCGCGGTTACGCGCGGTGATCCCCCACACATTGTTTTTGCTGTGGGTGTAGTCGGTCAGGGTGCACAACTGGGCCGTCAGTTCGTTTTGCTCCAGCACGATTGCATAGAACGGCGTTGCCCCGTTTTCCTGGTAGACGAACTGGTTTACGAAGAAGGCCGCACACAGCGGTCCGTATATCTGGTAATAGGTGCGGCCGTCCTTCTGCCACGATTTCATGTCCTTGCTGTGGCGGTCCCAGAAGTCGTCGGGCAGCGGCAGTACGCCGGTGTAGAGCAAGTCGCTGTCTTCCAGCACCTTGTCGTTGAAATAGTCCTGCGCTTCCAGCCCCAGCGCGCGGGCCTTGATGCGCATGTTGATGTCCTTGCTGACCAGGATCACCGCGCGTTCGGGCTGCTGCTTTTGCAGCTGGATCACGACGCCGAGAATCGCGTTGTCGGCTTTGCCCAGCTCCAGATTCTCCGGCAATTCGTATTTGACGAAACTGGTCTGGAGAAACAGGCGCCCGGTGCAGTTCTTGTGCACCGGGGATTCGAGTGCAATGCCTTCCTCCATCCTGTGCGGCGCATCGTTTACGATCTGGTCCAGGAAGCGGCTGGCCTGGCGCGCATTCCTGGCGACTTCGGTCATGCCCTTTTTCTTGTTGTCCAGTTCCTCAAGCACGAACATCGGCAGGCATATGTCGTGTTCTTCAAAGCGGTACAGGCTGGTCGGATCGTGCAACAGCACATTGGTGTCCAGCACGAACAGCTTGGTGTCGGTTTCCTTTGCCGCTTTGCCTGATTTGCTGCGTGGGGATGGGGACATTAGGTTCCTTTAGTTGAGGGTGTTAACGAATTCCAGCACTTCCTCGGCGTGCCCGTCGGCTTTCAGGCCGCGCCATTCGCGACGCAGTATGCCGTCCTTGTCGAAAACAAAGGTGCTGCGCTCGATGCCGCGTACCTGTTTGCCATACATGTTCTTCTGCTTGATCACACCGAACAGCTCGCAAGCGGTTTCTTCGGCATCGCTCAGCAATTCGAAAGGCAGCGTGAACTTTGCCTTGAATTTCTCATGGGACTTGAGGCTGTCGCGTGAAATACCCACCACCTCGCAATTCGCCTTTCTGAATTTTGCGTACAGATCGCGGAATTGCTGCGCCTCGGTGGTACAGCCCGGGGTGTCGTCCTTGGGGTAAAAGTAAATCACCAGGTGTTTGCCGCGTTTGTCTGACAGGGTGAAGGTCTGGTTGCCCGTGGCGGGGAGGGAAAAATCTGCAATAGTATTTTCTGACATGAGAGCGCCTGCTAAAGAGGGTGACATTCTTGTCAAAAAACGCACTAAAGGCAAGCTTCATCGCACCCTCGTCAAACTATCACGGTTGTGCTACGGTTGCAGCCCTTTTTAAGTCGATGCGGGATTGGGCTGGTTGAACTTCATGACGGATGCAGATTACATGCGACACGCGCTGGCACTGGCGCGCCAGGCAGGGACTGCCGGCGAAGTGCCGGTGGGCGCGGTGGTGGTCAGGGATGGCGTGATCATCGGGCGAGGCTTCAATGCGCCGATCTCGCGCCACGATCCATCCGCCCATGCCGAGATGATGGCGATGCGCGAGGCCGCGCAGAATTCCGGGAATTACCGGCTGGTCGGCTGCGAGCTGTTTGTCACGCTGGAACCCTGCCTGATGTGCGCGGGTGCGATCATGCACGCGCGCATCGCGCGGCTGGTGTATGGCGCAAGCGACCCCAAGACCGGCGCCTGCGGCAGCGTGCTGAACGTGTTTTCCGAGCAGCGTTTGAATCATCATGCCGAGGTCGTGTCCGGCATACTGGCCGACGAGTGCGGCTCGATGCTCAGCAATTTTTTCGCGCTGCGCCGCGTGCAGCAGAAGGTTTCGTGAAAATCATCGTGCGGATTCCCGACCAGCGTCTTGAATTGCTGGACGATGCCGGAACAATGCTGCGCAGCTATGCGGTATCCAGTTCCGCAAAAGGCGTCGGCGAGCTGTACGACAGTAACCGCACGCCGCGCGGCAGGCACGTGATCCGCGCCAGGATCGGCGCCGGACAGCCGGTCAACACGGTGTTCGTGGGCCGCCGCCCAAGCGGCGAAATCTATACCCCGGAACTGGGCGCCCGGTTTCCGGAACGCGACTGGATACTGACGCGCATCCTTTGGCTTTCCGGATGCGAGGTGGGCTTCAACCGCCTGGGCGAATGCGATACCATGCGACGCTATATTTATATCCATGGCACGCCGGATTCGGTGCCGATGGGCATCCCGGATTCGCACGGTTGCATCCGGATGCGCAACAACGATCTGGTCGAACTGTTCGATCGGGTTCCGGCAGGGACTGTAGTCGAAATCGTCGGTTGATACACTGCGGTATCAAGTCAGGGGGAATACTGTTATGGGTAATCCATTTACCGTAAGTCTGGTTTGCTGGCACGACGGCGAGCCGTTGCTCAAATCGATACGCGAGACGGTTTTCATCCGCGAACAAGGCGTTCCCGCAGAGCTCGAATGGGATGGACTGGACGACGGTGCCCGGCATGCGCTGGCGCTGAGCCATCAGGGGGACGCAATCGGTTGCGGGCGGATATTTGCCAACGGACACATCGGACGCATCGCGGTGTTGACACAGTGGCGCAATCAGAAAGTCGGCACCGCGATCATGGAAGCCCTGCTCGATTACGCGCGCGCGCAGGATTACAAGCAGGTGGATGTGGATGCACAGACTCAAGCGCTACCGTTCTATCGCAGCTTTGGATTTGCCGAGCAGGGCAAGGAGTTCCTGGATGCCGGATTGCCGCACATCAAGATGACCCTGAAACTGTAAATATCCGCCATATTGCCATTCTCGCGGATTGAATCCGCCAGACATATACTGCCGGTGATAGACCGTCTTCTGAAATGCCCGGCTGCGAAGTGCCAGCAGGTGACGGTGGTCTGTCGGGCCGGGAATATTCCCGGGATAATCACAACCCTTTAACCAGGTATAACCGAACGGCTTGCCGGCCATCGGATTCGTGCCGCTGCTTTCTGGCATGGTCCGTGACCCTTGGACAAAAATCGATGGATGGTTCCACAGTCTGCTCAGGCTGAATTTCTGGTTCAACCTGTATAACAATATAAATAAATTGCAAGCCTATAATCCTATAACGTTGTTCGAGCTGCTTTTTAATTCATGAGGGTGGTATTCGTCATGAGTGATAAAGGAAACTGACCATCAACGCCGGTTGCCCGGTCGCCGACAGCCGGAACGTGTTGGCCGCAGATCCGCGCGGTCCGCAACTGCTTCAAGAAGCCCGGTTCCTGAAGAGGTTCGCTCACCTCGATCGCGAAGCCTTCCCGGAGCGGCGCATGCGCACCAAAGATATCCGGTGCCTATCGCAACTTCACCTTCACCTTCACCATCACGCACGATTTCGCGAAATATGCCAGGGCAGAGGTGTTAACCCGAGCCGGCAAAATCAATACTGATATATATTTATTATGATTCCAATAGCAACAATCAATTTGATAAATTGATAGCATCCTCCCAGAATCGGACCTCCCACGTTCAGGGTAATCAACCGACAAGGAGAGGAATAATGAAAGTGGACAAAAGTCAGAAATTGACCGCCAACGGCGGCGCGCCCGATGCAGAGCGCGACATCCCGGCTTCGCGCTCAAGTCCCGTACCAGGGAAGTCAACCGAGAAAATTCATAGAACTTAGTAGGCGTTTGATGCCGCAAATTCTACAGCGGATCGCGTAGTGAATTGCAGACAACCTAAGGAGATAAACATGACAACCGAAGCAAAATGCCCATTCGTTCACCCTGCCGGTGCCGGCCCGTCAAACCTGGACTGGTGGCCGAACCAGTTGAAGCTCGACATCCTGCGCCAGCATTCCGCCAAGTCCAATCCGATGGGCGAGGACTTCAACTACGCCGAAGAATTCAGGACGCTCGACCTGGAGGCCGTGAAGAAGGACCTCCGTGCGCTGATGACCCAGTCGCAGGACTGGTGGCCGGCGGACTTCGGCCACTACGGACCTTTTTTCATTCGCATGGCCTGGCATAGCGCGGGGACCTACCGTACCGGCGACGGCCGCGGCGGCGCCGGAAACGGCAACCAGCGCTTTGCCCCCGTCAACAGTTGGCCAGACAACGTCAATCTCGACAAGGCGCGCCGGCTGATCTGGCCGATCAAGCAGAAGTACGGCCGGAAAATCTCCTGGGCCGACCTGATTATTCTCGCCGGCAACGTCGCGCTGGAATCGATGGGCTTCAAGACCTTCGGTTTCGCAGGCGGGCGCGAGGACATCTGGGAACCGGAAAAGGACATCTACTGGGGTGCCGAGAAAAAATGGCTGGAGGACCAGCGCTACTCCGGCGAGCGCAATCTCGAGAATCCGCTCGCGGCCGTTCAGATGGGCCTGATCTACGTCAATCCGGAGGGTCCCAACGGCAACCCGGATCCGGTTGCCGCCGCCAGGGACGTTCGCGAGACCTTCGCGCGCATGGCGATGAACGACGAAGAAACGGTGGCACTCATTGCGGGCGGCCACACCTTCGGCAAATGCCACGGCGCGGGTCCGGCCTCCCATGTGGGTCCCGAGCCGGAAGCGGCCGACATCGGGGAGCAGGGCCTGGGCTGGAAGAGCAGTTTTGGCACCGGCAAAGGCGGCGACACGATCAGCAGCGGCCTGGAAGTTACCTGGACCACCACGCCGACAAAGTGGAGCAACAACTTCTTCTGGAACTTGTTCGGCTACGAATGGGAACTGGTCAAGAGCCCGGCCGGCGCACATCAGTGGACGCCGAAGGGTGGCGCAGGTGCCGGCACCGTGCCGCATGCCCACGACAAGTCCAGGCGTATTGCACCGACCATGCTGACCACAGACCTCTCGCTGCGCTTCGACCCGGCCTACGAAAAGATTTCACGGCATTTTCACGAGAACCCGGACGAGTTCGCCGACGTCTTCGCGCGGGCCTGGTTCAAGCTGACGCATCGTGACATGGGGCCGCGCGCGCGCTATCTCGGCCCGGAGGTTCCGGCCGAAGCGCTGATCTGGCAAGACCCCATCCCATCGGTCGATCACAAGCTGATCGAAGAGAAGGATATTGCCGCCCTCAAGGGCAAGGTGCGGGCTTCGGGCCTGTCGGTCACGGAACTGGTGTCGACCGCCTGGGCTTCGGCGTCCACGTTCCGTGGCTCCGACATGCGCGGCGGCGCGAACGGGGCGCGCATCCGTCTGGCGCCGCAAAAGGATTGGGAAGCCAACCAGCCTGTCGGGTTGGCGAAAGTGCTGAAGACCCTCGAGGGTATCCAGAATGAGTTCAACAGCGCACAGTCCGGCGGCAAGAAGGTGTCTCTGGCTGACCTGATCGTGCTGGCCGGTTGCGCTGGTGTCGAGAAAGCGGCAAAGAATGCCGGAGTCGAGGTGATGGTACCGTTCTCGCCGGGCCGCATGGACGCGTCGCAGGAGCAAACCGATGTCGATGCCTTTGCCGTGCTGGAGCCGATCGCGGATGGGTTTCGCAACTTCCAGAAGGCCGGGTACAGCGTCGCTGCCGAGGATCTGCTGGTGGACAAGGCGCAACTGCTGACACTGACCCCGCCGCAAATGACGGCTCTGGTCGGCGGAATGCGCGTCCTCAATACCAACTACGGACAGGTCAAGCACGGTGTTTTCACCGACCGTCCAGAGGCTTTGACCAACGACTTCTACGTGAACCTGCTCGATATGGGCACCGTCTGGAAGCAAAGCTCTGCAGACAAAGACCTGTTTGAAGGCTGCGATCGCAAGTCGGGAAAAGCGAAGTGGAGCGGCACCCGTGTCGACCTGATCTTCGGCTCGAACTCCGAGCTGCGAGCCCTGGCCGAGGTCTATGCCGCGGCGGACGCGCAGAAGAAGTTTGTCCATGACTTTGTGTCGGCGTGGAACAAGGTGATGAACCTGGATCGCTTCGACCTGGCATGGTCTCGGCGGAAAGACGTTTTCGGCCACATCGAGTAGACTGAAGGAAGGCAAGCTATGGCAGGTGATCTGGCTGCAACCAAACCCGGCTGGGCAGTACTGCTGCGCGAACATGCGTGGCACCATACACCGGCGGCGCTGGGTCTGGGCGTTGCGCTGCTGGGTGTGCTGGCCTTGCTGATCCAGAGCACGGTACAGCTGGCCGGTGGCAATGCCGCACCCGGGTTTCGTCTCGCCATGCTCGGCGGTTTGACGGGCTTCGCGACAACGGCGCTGGGTGCAGTGCCGGCTCTGTGGCTGCGCGGGTTACCGCAACGCGTGGAAGACAGCCTGCTCGGGTTCGCGGCGGGAATGATGCTAGCCGCGAGCGCCTTCTCGCTGCTGTTGCCCGGGCTGGACGCAGCTGCAGACATGCTCGGCAACAAGGCGCTGGGCTCGGGCGTGGTGGTGATCGGCATGGCGCTGGGTGTGTTGCTGATGCTGGGACTTGACGAGTTCACCCCGCACGAGCATGAGAAAACCGGTCCATGTGGGGCCGGCTTTGAGCGCTGCAGCCGCATCTGGCTGTTCGTGTTCGCGATCGCGTTGCATAATCTGCCCGAGGGCATGGCGATCGGCGTCAGCTTTTCGCAGGCAGACATGGCGGTGGGTCTGCCGCTCACCACCGCGATTGCGCTGCAGGATATACCGGAGGGACTGGCGGTGGCGCAGGCGTTGCGCGGGGCAGGTTTCAACCCGGGCTTTGCGGTATTGGTCGCAATTGCCAGCGGTAAGCTGGAACCTTTCGGGTCATTGCTCGGTGTCGGCCTGTCCAGCGGGCTGGCTTTGGCATATCCCGCCGGACCCGGGCTCGCGGCAGGCGCGATGATCTTTGTGGTTTCGCACGAAGTCATTCCGGAAACCCACCGCAACGGTCATCAGACCTTTGCGACAATCGGCCTGATGATCGGGTTCGCATTGATGATGGTGCTGGATACCACGCTGGGCTAATCAATTTTTGACCAAGGAGAACCAACCATGAACGCGAAGAAAAACAAATCCGCCTCGATCAGCATCGGCATCAGCGAGAAGGATCGCGAGAAGATCGCCAAGGGACTGTCCGCCCTGCTCGCCGACAGCTACACGCTCTACCTGATGACGCACAACTTTCACTGGAATGTCACCGGGCCCGAATTCAACAGCCTGCACATGATGTTCATGACCCAATACACCGAACAGTGGAATGCGCTCGACATCATCGCAGAACGCATCAGGGCACTCGGGCATCCCGCCCCCGGAACATACAGGGAGTTTGTGAAGCTGGCCTCGATCAAGGAGGTCGACGGCGTGCCCAGGGCAATGGACATGGTGCGCCATCTGGTTGCCGCGCAGGAAGCAACGGCGCGCACGGCGCGCGAATTATTCCCGCTTGTTGACGCCGCAAACGACCAGCCGACCGCCGATGTGCTGACCCAGCGACTGGATGTCCACGAAAAGACCGCGTGGATGCTGCGCAGCCTGCTTGAGGGCTGATATTGCTGAACCTGGGGCGGCTACCTGCATGTTTTCATCAAAGGCGATGGAAATAGATGGAAATAAATGATCAGCTCAGACAACATACGTCGGGCAACATTCAGTCGCGAATAGAACTGCGCCCGGCAAACATGGCCGACCTTGCTGCGATCAATCGGGTCATCGAGCGCGCGGTGCAAGCCTGGAATTTGCCGGATAGGGTAAAGCGCCTGGCGTTGCCCACCTATCTCTATAACGACCATGACCTGGACCATCTGCACCTCGTCATTGCAGAAGACAGCGCTCACAATGTGATCGGCGTTGCCGCGTGGGAAGATGCCGCCCCGCGCGATTGCCCGCAGGGCCAGCGCGGGCTGCTGCTGCATGGCCTGTATGTCGACCCGGACCGACAGCGCGGCGGCGCGGGTTCCCGTTTGCTATACGCCGCGGCTGGCGCTGCACGGGAACAGGGCTGTGACGGATTGCTGGTCAAAGCGCAGGCCGGTGCCGAAGGATTTTTCAGGTCGCGGGGATTGCAACAGCTCGCTGTAGCCGATGCCAACCGGGATTATCCATACCGTTTCTGGCTCGATCTGACGGGGACAGCAGAATGATATTCTGGATAACACTTATTTGCGCTGTGAAATCACGCTGATGAAGCGTTTGTCTGCCAGCAGCGGAGCTGGATAGCTGTCGAAGCGGTCGCCCATTTCCTTGTCGAGCAGGGTGAGCCGGTCACGCGGCGAAGGGTGGGTCTTGAACATCAGCGCCAGCGACGAATCGTGCGGATTGATCGCATCGAGTATTTGCAGCACCGCGGGCAGGCCGTAGGGATCATAGCCGGCACGCGTCGCGATCACGATACCCATCCGGTCGGCCTCGAATTCGTCCTCCTTGTCCAGGCCGCGCGCATAGACTTCCGTTCCGGCCTTGATGGCCTTGTCCAGTACTGCGGAATTGCCCCTGTCCTTGAGCGCCTCGCCGGCGATTTCACCGGCGATGTCCATGCGCGCCGCTTTTTGCAGTGCCGCCAGATGGTGCTTGCGCAGGACATGGACCATTTCATGGGCCAGCACACCGGCCAGTTCGGATTCATTGTCCATTCGCTGCAGCAGGCCGCTGGTGATGAAAATAGTGCCGCCCGGCGTCGCAAATGCATTGATGTCGGAGCTGTCCAGCACGCCGAATTGCCAGGGCAGGTCCGGCCGCTCGGTTTGCAGGCTCAGCCAGCGCCCGACTTCATTGACGTATTGCTGGATCCGGATGTCCGGCAGCAGCGGTGCGGCGCCGAGTATGTTTTCGGCGATGCCGTGGCCGATCTGGATTTCTTCCGGCTGGTCTATCGGTTTTTGCGCCTGCTGCACTTTTTTCGCAATGCTGATCGCCTGGTCAAAGTTGAAGTCGAACGCATGGGCCGGAAGCGCAATCGGCAGGCCGGCGGCGAATATTAGCAGTGTGCGGTTTAACATGGCTGGACTCCTTGCTTCATGGATTGCCGCTGGGCGACAGATAATCAAGCTGGCGCGCCTTGAGCCTGGCGTCGTGCGCAAATTTTTCGGCTTTTGCCTTGTTTACCGCATAGTGCTGCAGCTTGCCGAATTCGGCCGGATTCGGGTGCGCGTTCTTCAGGTCTTCTTCCGACAGACCGCGCACCCCGGTCGCCACGGTGATGCCGCTGCTGCCGGAGCGGCCGACATTGATCAGGCTTTGCAGGCCGCTGTCCCCGCCCTGGCCGGTCTTGCTGTCGCTGCGCAGGCTGAGCATACGGACCCAGCCGTTGCCCTTGCTGCTGCTGATATTGACCCAGCCGCCGCGGCGCGACTGAACTTCCACGCCGGTTTTGTCGGCCAGAGTCGCGACGGTCTTTGCATCGCTGAACGGTTGCTGTTTGATCTCCGTGCTGTGCACGGTAAAGGCAGTCTGGGCGGCGCTGGCCGGGTTTGCCAGGGAGGCGATGATTATCAGTGCATACAGAAATCTCATGGCTAGACACCGGGGGTAAATAATTCCACTTCCTGGGAGCGTCCCTTGACTTTATAAGATCCGGCCGGGCTAAAGTCAAATGCATTCCGGCAATGCGCGGCCGTGTCCGCGGATACCAGGATCCGCGCGACGCCCTTGGTCAGTCCTTCGATGCGGCTGGAAAGATTCACCGTGTCGCCGATCGCGGTGTAATCCAGGCGTGCTTCCGATCCGAGAAAGCCGACCACGGCCCTGCCGGTATGGATGCCGATGCCGACATCGAAGTCCCGGCCTTCCTCGCCCAGTTCGGTCTTGAAACGCAGCAGCGACTGTTCCATCTCCAGCGCCGCGGCCACCGCATGTTCGGCATGCCGCGCATCGTCCTGCGGCGCGCCCCAGAAGGCCATGATTGCGTCGCCGATGAACTTGTCCAGCGTACCGCCGTGGCGGAAGATGATTTCCACCTGCAGGCTGAAATAGCGGTTCAGCAGGCTGACGATTTCCTCGGGCGACCGCTTTTCCGAGAGCGTGGTAAAGCCGCGTATGTCTGAAAACAGCACGGTAATTTCGCGCGCCTGGCCGCTCAGCGATTGCGGTGTTTCGCCCTGCGCGACCAGTGAATCGACCACGCGCGGATCGAGAAAGCGGTTGAAGATGCGCACGGTCTGTTCGCGTGATTTCTTTTCGCGCAGGTATTCGCCCAGCGCGGCGGCAAAATAGAATCCCCAGCCGAACAGCAGCGGGGTCAGCAGCGCGACGCTGTAGCGCTGGGTCATCGCATCGTACTGCGCGCCCAGCAGCGCAATGCTCAACAGCAGCAGCAACCCGCCTATGCTCGGCACATCAAGGCGGCGCCGCACAAACAGCGGCATCTGGATAGCGATCAGCAGCAGCGCGCACAACGGCGAGACATAGGATGGCGCGGCATGCAGGTAGCGCTGGTTTTTCAGGTTGTCCAGTGCGGTGGCCAGTATCGCCACGCCGGGATACTGGCTGGATACCGGCGTGGCGCGGACGTCGTGCAATCCCGACGCGGTGGTGCCGATCACGACAATCTTGCCGGTCAGTTCATGCGCATCGCGCAACGGCTTGCGGCGCGACTGGTCGGCATACAGGTCGGCATAGGCGATGCGCCTGAACGCGTGGCTGTCGCCGCGCCAGTTCAGGCTGATATCGGGCTGCGCCGGGACCGGGTAGCCGAGATCGCGCATCACGCGTGCCGGCAGCGATTCCAGTTGCCACCCGGAAATATCGCGGTGCAATTCGTAGCGCCGGGTCACGCCGTCCGTATCTTCGATCAGGTTGACCAGGCCGACGCGCCACGACTCGGTTGCGATGGCCTGCGGCGGCAGCAGGATCGCACGCGCTTCGGGATCCGCGCCGGGATTGCGGGACAGGCCGATCAGCGGCGCAATCTCGGACAACGGGACGCCGCCGCTCTGTTTTCCGTCCAGTTGCAGCATCGGGAAATACACATTGCGCAGCGTGTGCAGCACTTCATTGAAATACCGGTCGCTTTCAGGGCGATAGCGGTCCGGGTCGCTGAACAGGATATCGAACACGATCGCACGCGGCTGCTGCCGCTCGATGCCCTGCAGCAGTTCTGCATGCACAGCACGCGGCCATGGCCAGCTGCCAGCAGTGTCCTCCATCGCGGCGAGGCTGGCTTCGTCAATATCAACGATCACGATGTCCGGGTCGGGGCTGAGCCGCGTTGCGACTTCGCGAGCGAAAAAATCACTGAGACGGTTATCGAGGCTGCCGAACAGGTTCAGCCACACGCTGTTCAGCGCGATCAGCAGGATCGCCACCAGGGCAATCAGGTAAATGCGGGAATGCGAGCCGGTGCGGTTCATCGACGGGGGGACCGATAAACCGGGTGTGGCCGATCACCCGACTCGATGTTGCTGTCAGGCATCGGGCAGCGGATAGGGCAGAGGCAGGAATTCCAGCGGCTCGCCCTGCAGCGATTTCCAGTGCACGACCTGGGTTTCCCGGCTGGAATTCTGCACGGCCGCAAGCAGGTCGTATCCGCCTTCCGGCGCGGATGCCGCATTCACGATCATGCCACAGGCCTGGCCTTCCATCTCGGCGCTGTAAAGCTCGTCACCCGGGATGGGTGCCGTGCTGCTGTCGAGATGCGCCAGAAACATGCGGCGCTTCAGTTTGCCGAGATACTGCATGCGCGCGACGATTTCCTGTCCCGGATAACAGCCCTTCTTGAAATTCACGCCGCCGAGGAGCTCGAAATTCACCATCTGCGCAACGAACTGTTCCTGGGTTTGCGGCAGGATCACCGGAATGCCGGAACGGATAGCCAGCCAGTTCCAGCACTCGCTGCCGGCCGGCCGGCAGCGCTCGGCAAATTCTGCCCATAGCGCGACAGCATTCGGTAAATCAGTGTTGACCTGGTAGCGCTGCTCGCCGATCCGGATCACTTTGCCCTGTTCGCCAGCGCCGATGCCGAGCGTCTGTGCCGGCAATTCGCCGAAACGCGTGTGCAGAACCGCCTGCGCATCCGGGCCGGACAATCCCAGCACGATGATCTCATTACTGGCATCGCTGATCTTTACCCTGGCGCGCAACACATACATGGCGAGCTTTTTGCGTACCGGTTCGCACAGCTGCCGCGGCAGCTGCAGCAGGTAGTCGCCGCCCTGGCGCCAGACCAGCATGGTCGCCAGCATCCGTCCCTTGGCGCTGTTGAAGCTGCTGTACTGGGCGCGGGCGGTGCTGGATTCGCGGATATCGTTGCTGAGCAGGTTCTGCAAAAAGGATTGCGCTTCCTCGCCGGACACGCGCAATGTCCCGAACTGGCTCAAATCGCAGAGTATTGTGCCTGCAGCTGCAGCTTTCAGTTCGGCGGCGCTGTCGCCGAAGTCCTGTACGATGCCGTCGGCCAGGATTGCGCCGCGCCGGGTGAGAAAATCTTGCCAGTCTGGATTCATGGTGGATTGCCGAAAGTGCTGAAATTATTCGCGTACAGTGTTGTTCAATGCCCCTGTGATGTCAACCTGGACCATGACGCGACTGCGCGATTCCGCTAAACTGGACGTCATGAAAAAATTGCCGGTCTTCCTGCTGGTTGTGCTGCTTTCCGCCTGCAGTGGTGGGTTGTGGAACGACCCCTATCCGGCGTCGGACCAGGGCAAGTCGATTTTCTATACCGCATTCACCGAACGGCCCAAGCATCTCGACCCGGCGCAGGCTTACAGCGAGAACGAGTATGTTTTTCTGGCGCAGATTTACGCGCCGCCGCTGCAGTACCATTATCTGAAGCGTCCTTACCAGCTGGTGCCGCTGGCGGCCAGCGCGATGCCGACGGTGCGCTATCTGGACAGGCAGCACCGGCCGCTGCCGGACAATGCGCCCGCGAAGCAGATCGCCTACAGCGAGTACGAGATACATCTCAAGCCCGGCATGCGTTATCAGCCCCACCCGGCGTTTGTGCCGGAATACGACCACCTAAAACCGGATGATTTGCGCGGTATCCATGCAATAGGCGATTTTCCGCACAGCGGGACACGGGTTGTTACGGCGGCGGATTACGCGTACCAGATCAAACGCCTGGCCGATCCGCAATTGCAAGTGCCGATTTTCGGGGTGATGAGCGATCACATCGTCGGACTCAGGGAATTTGCCGACACGCTGCAGCAGGCGGTGAAACAGCATCCCGACGCGTTTCTCGACCTGAACAAATATCCGCTGCGCGGCGTGAAGGTGGTTGACGAATTTACCTACCGCATCGATATATACGGTAAATATCCCCAGTTCGAATACTGGCTGGCGATGCCGTTTTTCGCGCCGATGCCGCCCGAAGCCGAGCGCTTCTACGCGCAGCAGGGCATGCGCGAACGCAACCTGACCCTCGACTGGTGGCCGGTCGGCAGCGGTCCGTATTACCTGTCCGAGAACAATCCCAACCAGCGCATGGTGCTGACGCGCAATCCGTATTATGACAGCGAAACCTATCCGGGCGAAGGTGAGCCGGGCGATGCGGCGGCCGGCTTGCTCAGGGACGCCGGCAAGCGCCTGCCGCTGATCGACACGGTCGTGTTCACGCTGGAAAAGGAAACCATACCGTACTGGAACAAGTTCCTGCAGGGATATTACGACGCTTCGGGGATCAGCTCGGACAGTTTCGACCAGGCGGTGCAGGTGAACATCGGCGGAGAAGCGACAGTCTCGGACGCGATGAAGGCGCAGGGCATCAAGCTGACCACGGCAGTCGCGACTTCGACGATGTATACCGGATTCAACTGGCTCGATCCCGTCGTGGGTGGAAACAGCGAGCGTGCGCTCAAGCTGCGGCAGGCGATTTCGATCGCGGTGGACTTCGAGGAATTCATCTCGATTTTTGCGAACGGACGGGGTATCCCGGCGCAATCGCCGATCCCGCCGGGCATATTCGGCTATCGCCCGGGCGAGGCCGGGATCGATCCTTATGTATATGACTGGGTTAATGGTGAGCCGAAGCGAAAACCCATAGCAACGGCCAGGCAGTTGCTGGCCGAAGCGGGCTATCCCGACGGGGTCGATGCGAAAACCGGACAGCCGCTGGTGATCTATCTGGATACCACGGCAGGCGGGGCGGGGGACAAGGCGCGAATCGACTGGCTACGCAAGCAATTCGACAAGATCAATGTGCAGCTGGTGGCGCGCAG
This sequence comes from Gallionella sp., assembly GCA_049580605.1. Classification (GTDB taxonomy): domain Bacteria; phylum Pseudomonadota; class Gammaproteobacteria; order Burkholderiales; family Gallionellaceae; genus Gallionella. The sequence goes on from JBAUQH010000134.1 coordinate 27,785, forward strand.
TACCGACTACAACCGATTCCAGGACAAGATGCGCAAGGGCGATACCCAGATGTTCTACTGGGGCTGGAATGCGGACTATCCCGACCCGGAAAACTTCCTGTTTCTGCTGACCAGCGCGCAGGCCAAGGTCGGCAAGGGGGGCGAAAATGCGGCGAACTACAGCAATCCGGAATATGACAAATTGTTCGAGCAGATGAAGAACATGGAGAACGGTCCGGCGCGCCAGGCAATCATCGATCGCATGCTGGAGATATTGCGCCGTGACTCGCCGTGGCTGTGGGGCTACCATCCCAAGGATTATGTGCTGCAGCAAAGCTGGCTGAGCAACGTCAAGGCGAACGTGATGGCGAACAACAAGATTAAATACTGGCGCGTCGATCCGCAGCTGCGCGATCAGCTTCGCCGCAAATGGAATCAGCCGGTGCGCTGGCCGTTATGGCTGGCTGCGTCCGCGGTATTGCTGTTTGCTTACTGGCTGTGGCGAAGGCTGCGCCAGCGCGAGGAAGCTCGATGAATATCCCCGGAGCGGGCGCGATTTACCTGTTGCGGAAAAAGTAAACGACGGTCCATGCGGCCACGGTCACGAGCCAGGAAATGAGCTTGTAGACAGTCGCATCGATGATCAGCATGTTCAATTGCAGCACCACCGTGAATGCGGTGATGTTGAATGCCACGATGGAAAACAGCACGAAAAGCGGATAGGGCAGGAACTTGTTCATGGCAGGGGATTCTTGAATTGAAATCGAAAACGGCAAACACGGGGAAGATACCCGGCGACTCCCCGCAAAATCCGGCTGGCGTCCGGTTTGACGGCCTTCAATGCCGGCAACAGAAAACACGCCACCTTGCGGTGGCGTCTAAACGGCTGGTTATCCCTATATGCTTATTCTTTTCCGTGTGGAAGTTCGGGCGTGTCCATCAGGTTGCCCGCGGCATAGCCGACCAGGGCGATACTGACAAATACGCAAACAATGCCGAAAACGTGTGAAAACTGCGTATGGCCAAATGCGAATCCGCCTATCAGCCACAAGATCACAGAAATGATTACCGATACAACAAGCAAGCGAATTTTTGAATCCATGATTAACCTTTCAAATAAAATGTCCGCCCGGCCAGGAACATTGTCCGTGCGGGACGAATGATAGCTCAATGACCGGAAAAAATGTGTCCTAAAGGCAAAAATGTCCGGCAAATAACCGATTGTTGCAGTCAGGAAATATAATCGACCCGTGCAGCGCAATCCCAGACGCAAACAATCGCACAAGCCTGGTGCCGTTGTGCCCGGCTTGTGAAACAATGCCGACGCCCCGGAACAAACACTTGCTAATCCATCTTTAATGATCTCCTACCTGATCCGCCGCATATCCTATGCCCTGCCAATTCTGGTCGGGGTTAACCTGCTCACCTTCGCGTTGTTCTTCGTGGTGAATACGCCGGACGACATGGCGCGCATGCAGCTCGGCATCAAGCGCGTCACACCGGAAGCGATTGCCAGATGGGAGCAGCAGCACGGTTATGACGAGCCGCTGTTCCTGAACAGCGCCGCGGACGGAATCGGCAAGATCACCGACACGATTTTCTGGCAGAAATCCGCCAGCATGTTCGTGCTTGATTTCGGCTATTCGGATGACGGTCGCGACATCAGCCGCGAGATCGCGACGCGCATGTGGCCCAGCCTTTCGATCGCGCTGCCGACTTTCCTGGTCGGTCTCATCGTGTATGTCAGTTTCGCGCTGCTGATGACGCTGTTTCGCGCCACCGCGCTGGACATGGCGGGCGTGGCCCTGTGCGTGCTGCTGATGTCGGTATCCGGCCTGTTCTACATCATCGGCGGCCAGTTTCTGGTCAGCAAGCTGTGGCATCTGGTGCCGATTTCCGGCTACGCGGGCGGGCTGGACAGCTTCAAGTTCGTGGCGCTGCCGATCGCGATCGGCATCGCCGGCGGTGTCGGCGCCAGCAGCCGCTGGTATCGCACCATCTTCCTCGAGGAAATCGGCAAGGACTATGTCCGCACCGCGCGCGCCAAGGGCCTGTCCGAACTGCGGGTGCTGTTCACCCACATTCTCAAGAACGCGATGATCCCGATACTGACAGGTGTGGTGGTGGTGGTCCCGCTGCTGTTCATGGGCAGCCTGCTGACCGAGTCGTTCTTCGGCATACCCGGGCTGGGCAGCTACACTATCGATGCGATCAATGCGCAGGATTTCAGCGTGGTGCGCGCGATGGTTTTTCTCGGTTCGCTGCTGTATATCCTCGGGCTGATCCTCACCGATATTTCCTACACCATTGCGGATCCGCGGGTGAGGTTGTCATGAATTTCATGCCGGTCATCCTGTGGAGCGACGCGCTGGTGTTCCTGCTGCTTGCCGCCGGCATCGCCGGAGCAAGGTACATTCGGAAACGCGAGCATCTGTTGCTGCCCTGGCGGCGTGTGGCCCGCAATCCGACGGCGATGGTTTCTTTGCTGGTGCTATCGCTGTTCGTGCTGGTCGGGTTGCTGGATACGCTGCACTACCGGGCCGCGTTGCCGGAAGGGAATAATGGCGCAACCGTCTACTCGCCGGAGGTGTTGAGCCTGTTCGACAAGCTGGTCACCCCGCTGCGCACGGATACCGAGAAAACCTATTCCGCGCCGCTTGCCGTGACGCTGTATGCGAAGGAGAGCGTCACGGACCCCAGCGGTCACGTGCTGCGCGAATTTCCGCGCCTGCGCTATGGCGGCGCAAGCCTCACCGACGTGCGTCAGCGTGATGCCGATGTGCTCCGGCGCGGATTGACCGGCGCGCTGGCGGGGCTGGCGGCCGGATTGCTGATTGCGCTCGGCAGCAAACGCTGGCTGGTGCAGCGCAGGTGGCCGATGCGCGCGTTGCTGGCCGCCACTCTGGTCATCTCGGTCCTGATC
>JBAUQH010000135.1:0-5170 GCA_049580605.1 Gallionella sp.
ATGTGATGGCTGCCTCGCTTGGCATCGTCACGCCGTTCTGTTCCTGCTCGGCTGTCCCGTTGTTCATCGGTTTCGTGCAGGCTGGTGTGCCGCTGGGCGTGACCTTCTCATTCCTGATCTCGGCACCGATGGTAAATGAAGTCGCACTCGCACTACTGTTTGCCCTATTCGGATGGAAGATCGCCGCGCTGTACCTGGGCTTGGGTCTGTCTATCGCCATCGTCGCCGGTTACATCATCGGCAAGCTGAAGATGGAGCATCATCTGGAAGACTGGGTACGCAACATGGCACATGTGCAGGCGACGATTGCTGCGGACGAATTGACCTTGCCGGATCGTATCGAAGCCGGATTCGCTTCAGTGCGCGAGATCGTCGGCAAGGTGTGGCCTTACGTGCTGGCCGGTATTGCCATCGGTGCAGGAATACACGGCTATGTGCCGCAAGATTTCATGGCCGGATTGATGGGCAAGGACGCACCTTGGTGGTCAGTGCCAGCTTCAGTCCTGATCGGTGTTCCGATGTACACCAACGCCGCAGGCATCATCCCCATCGTCGAAGCGCTGCTTGCCAAGGGCGCGTCGCTCGGCACCGTACTGGCCTTCATGATGAGCGTGATCGCGCTGTCGCTGCCGGAGATGGTGATCCTGCGCAAGGTGCTCAAACCCAGACTGATTGCCACCTTTGTCGGCGTTGTATCGGTGGGCATCATGCTGGTGGGTTATGTGTTCAATGCGGTGGTATGAACATGACCGTCTGCGCTGCACCATCACTCGATGCGCCAGTTGTCAGCCTTACCTTGGTGGGTGCGGGAGAGCCGCTGCTGCGCATGGAGAAACGCCTGTCCTGTGCGGCAGGCGGCGCGGGTATCCGGCTTGAATTAGACATTCGAAAGGATGTCGAAGCGTTGGATATTCCTCATGCACAAACGCCGCTGGTGTTGCATGAAGGAAAAGTGATTTTCAGCGGCTTGCCGCGCACCGAGGAAATTGAAGTGTGGTTTAAAACTTTGGTTTAAATACCCGTTTGCGCCGTCCGGAATCTGACGGCGTGCTTAAGCAAGAGGAGTAGCAACGTGGAATTCAATCGTATCGTCAGTATCTTTGCCGGATTCATGATCATGCTGAGTCTTGGGCTGGCACACTGGATGGGACAGACAGATCTGTCGCATATGAGTTGGCAGTGGCTGACCCTGTTCGTCGGCTTCAACCTGTTTCAGATGGGCTTCACCGGTTTTTGTCCGCTGGTCAATGTGTTGAAGTTGGCCGGAATCGGCAAAGGTGTGTCCTGTGCCCCGACAAAGGATGGCAAATCCTGCTGCTGATTTGAAGGAGAACGCAACATGAAAAACATCAAAGTCCTCGGCACGGGTTGTGTCAACTGCAAGACCACGCTGAAGTTGATCGAAGATGCTGCGAAGGAAAAAGGTGTGGCTGTTGAACTGGAAAAAGTGGAAGACATCCAGGCCATCATGTCGTACGGCGTGATGTCCACGCCCGGCGTGGTGGTGGACGGCAAGGTGGTGCATTCCGGTGGCGTACCGAGCCGCGACAAGATCGCCGGCTGGCTGTAACCATGTCTGATAGTGCCGCCCCCGCAGCATTTCATGCGCGATTGAGAGGAACCTTCGCAGGCATCCTGCAATGGCAACAGCTCGACGAGTTGTGGGGGCGGGTCAAACGTGGCACATGGTATGTTTACCAAGTCGGTGAAGCGCTACCGGCAATCCCACTGAACGGCGACGAACTGGCACGCCGCATCGATGCGCTGAACCAGTTGTTGCATCGGGAACATGATTACCACTACTGCGGCATCGTTTATGCCGACAATGTGGAGCAGCCGACGCTGATCAAAGTCTATGATCCGAGTAACATAGGCTCTTCCTGTAGCCGTGATACAACGCCTTCACCGCCAGGCTGGGTACTCAGTACCGAGCCGCCCGCATTGATTGAAACCCAGGCGCCAACGCCCAGCAATCGCAAGAGGTGGTGGCAGCCTTTTTCAAAATGAGGATGCCATGAGCGATCCGAACAAGAAAATGATTTTCCATGTCAAAACGGTACGCATCGATGCCCACGGCAGCGTGGCGAATTGCAAGTCAGCTGACATCACGCTGGATACAGACCTCGCCGGTCGTGCCGATGCCTTCAATCCCGCAGAGCTTCTGCTGGCCGCTCTTTCTGCCTGCATCATCAAGGGCATCGAGCGGATCACGCCGATACTGAAATTTTCCCTGCGCGGCGTGGAAGTGCTCGTGGAAGGCGTGCGCCAGGATGTCCCGCCGAAGATGGAATCCATCAACTACGAGATCATCGTGGATACGGATGAGAACGAACATCGGCTCGCGCTGCTGCACGACAACGTGAAGAAATACGGCACAGTGTTCAACACCATCGCGCCGGGCACGCAATTGAGCGGTACGTTGCGCAGAAAATAGGTGAGGCACATGACCGAACTCTGCCTGGAATCGTTGCTGACTTGTCCGGTCTGCAGCCATGCAGAGACCCTCACTATGCCTACTGATGCCTGCCAGTGGTTCTACGAATGCCCGGCCTGCAAGAGCCTGCTCAAACCTAAGCCCGGCGACTGCTGCGTGTTCTGTTCATATGCCAGCGTGCCCTGCCCGCCGATCCAGCAGGCGCGGGCAGCGGGCAAAGCTGGGTGTTGCAGATGAGCCTCGTTCTCGCCGCCATAGTCACGTTCATATTGACCACAGTGATGTCCATGGCTGGGGTCGGAGCCGCATTCGTGCTTATCCCGGTCTTTTTGCTCTTTGGCGTGGAATTGCATGCGGCCATGGCTATCGCGCTGTTGCTCAACGCCATCGCCATGTCTGTCGCCTCGGTCACCTTCATCCGCAAGGGTCTGGTGGAATGGCGGCTCGTTTTGCCCATGCTGGTGCTGGCGGTACTGGCCTCGCCTGTAGGTGTGCATATGGCGCAAGGACTCGACCGCACACTGCTGTTATGGCTGTTCGTGGCGTTTCTGTTGTTCGCCGCCTTGATGATCCTGTTTTACCGGCCCAAGGTACTCAATGCCCATACCTCGATCCGCGAGGCGCTGATCCTGGGTTTGCCGGTTGGTGCGCTGGCGGGATTCGTGGGAGGCCTGCTGGGTGTGGGCGGCGGTAATATCATCGTTCCAGTCTTGGTGACCGCCGGTATGGAACCCAAACGTGCTACGGCGAGCGCCTCCTTCGTAGTGATATTTGCATCGCTGGCCGGATTTTTGGCCCATGTCGGCGCGGCCAGCATCGACACTAGCTTGCTGATTTCAACCGGATTCGCCAGTGCGGCTGGGGCCGCGCTGGGTGCCTGGCTGGCAAGCGAGAAACTGGGCGGCAATCAGTTGAAAAAGGTCATCGCCCTGGTACTGATCGCCGTCGCAATAAAAACCGGGTGGGGCTTGGTGTGAGCCGTTCCCGTTCTTTATAACCTGAATAAGGAGTTACATCATGAATACCAATAACGATCGCCAAATCCTCACAAAAGCCTTGGAATTTCACGGTCACCGCTGCTGGGCCAGCGTGGCCGGCGTGCGGGCAGGCTTGGCCGCTCTGCGTGAACTGAATGTGAAACGCGCCGGCGGACGGCAGTTGCACGCCTTCGTAGAAATCGGCGAGGACCACGGCGGCACATGTTTCGGTGACGGTGTGCAATACGCCACTGGCTGTACCCTGGGCAAGGCAAATATTGAGAAGATGAATTATGGCAAGCTTGCGGTCACCGTAGTTGAACGGAACAGCAAGCGATCCAGCAACCCTGCCATTCGTGTGAGCTATAAGCCGACCCTGCAGCAGCGTATCGGCGAATCCGCCTTCATGGTCAAACGCGGGCAAGGCATCGAACCCGACGAGATTCCCGAAACGGAACAAATGGAATTGGTGGACCTGATCTGGAATGCGCCCGAATCGGATGTGCTCGACATCGGCAAAATCTTCCAGTTTGAACGCGAATGGTTTCCCGAGGTCATGGGTTTCGTGCCCTGTGCCGCATGCCACGAACTTACCGCTCGCGCCTATCTGCGCGTGTTGGGTGATAAGCATGTGTGCATTCCGTGCTCCGGCTATGAGCGTTGATCGATTACATCGATAAAAATCACAACTCAGTTTTTGTTTATCAGAACACACCATGACTGCTCATAATCACTCACATAGCAACGCTGCGAACTATGGTCGCGCATTTGCCATCGGCATCACGCTGAACGTGCTGTTCGTGCTGGTGGAGGCATTCTACGGATGGCAGGCCGATTCGCTCGCGTTGCTTTCCGATGCGGGGCACAACCTGAGTGACGTACTGGGGTTGCTGGCGGCATGTGGCGGCTTTTATCTGGGCAGGCTGCGTCCGAACCACAAACACACATATGGCTTGGGACGTGCCACGATTATGGCTGCTTTGTTCAATGCACTGATTCTACTGATCGCCATCGGCGGCATAGCGTGGGAGGCCATTGTCCGATTCAGCCATCCCGTTCCGATACAGGGAGGCACTGTCATGCTGGTAGCTGCCATCGGTGTGGTGATTAACGGCATCACTGCATGGTTGTTCATGTCGGGCAACCAGAACGATCTCAATCTACGCGGCGCTTTTTTGCATATGGCTGCAGACGCGCTGGTGTCATTGGGTGTGGTTATCGCCGGTGCGATATATATTTGGACAGGTTGGACTTGGCTAGATCCAACGATCAGCTTGGTAATTGCCGTGGTGATCTTATTGGGCACATGGGGATTATTGCGCCAGTCATTGCATCTTTCGCTGGATGGAGTGCCTGCGTCAGTCGAGTTGGACAGAGTGAAGAGTTACCTTTCATCCTTACCCGGGATCATTGAAGTTCATGACCTGCATGTGTGGGCGATGAGTACTTCCGAAACCGCCTTGACCGTCCACCTTGTAATATCAGACGGCCATCCAGGCGATGAGTTTCTGAACCGTGTTGCCGATGAATTACACGATGATTTCGCGATTGAACATGCCACCATCCAGATCGAAATGAATAATCAATCGTGCGCTTTATCCACTCATACATGATTACCCTTTAAGGCAGTCGATTAGGATTCCCTCAACTCTCGTACGACTGCTATTGGCACGGAGCAGAACTTCTTGTGGTCATTTGCCTTCCATAAAGCAGCCAGCCCCAAACGACTGCTTTTGGCCGCATTCTGCCCGTTCCAGAT
>JBAUQH010000136.1:0-12332 GCA_049580605.1 Gallionella sp.
ATATGCGGCTTGTCACCAAGCCCGATTACGACTTGATGCAAATATCCAGTGTATGTTGCATTAAACAATAGGGGATATTCAATTGGATGCAATAAATATTTCAGAACACGATGTTTTTTTTCTGAGCTTCCAATTGATACTTTCAAATCTTCGTGGTGCCATTCTGCTCGTCAACAAGGACAATCAAATCGAATTTATCAACGAAGCATTTTGCGAAATGTTCGACCTCAAAGAATCACCAGGAGAGTTACTTGGTTTATCTTCATCGAAAATACTAGAAAAAATAGGGAACTGCTATACAGATCTATCATTCTCGCTTGCACGCATCGAGGAACTCGTATCAAACAATGTAGCCGTCCATGGCGAAGAGGTTATCTTGAAGTCAGGGCGAACAAGTATTCGAGATTTCACCCCGATTATAATTAACGGGGAAGGTTATGGCCGACTATGGGTTCACCAAGACATAACCGAACGCAAACAGATGGAAGAGCAGATTCGTCAATTGGCTTTCTTTGACGCGCTCACCAGCCTGCCGAACCGCCGCCTACTTAATGACCGCCTGGGTCGGGCTATAGCAGCCAACAAACGCAGCGGATCGAATGGAGCACTAATGTTCCTCGATCTTGATAACTTCAAGCCGCTCAATGATACTTATGGACATGGAGTAGGCGACTTGCTGTTGATTGAAGTGGCTGAACGACTAAAGCGCTGTATCCGGGGAATGGATACCGTAGCCCGTTTGGGTGGGGACGAGTTTGTTGTGATGCTCCATGAATTGAAATCGAATGCAGAAGAAACAGCCTTACAGGCAAGTGTCGTGGCCGAAAAGATTCGCATCAGCTTGTCTGATCCATACCGTTTGACTATCCGGCATGATGAGAGTGAAGTCACCAAGGTAGAACACCACTGTACAACTAGTATCGGGGTGGTGATTTTCAACGGGCATGAAGGTGGCCAGGAGGAAATCCTAAAGCGGGCTGATGCGGCAATGTATCAAGCCAAAGAGGCGGGGCGAAATCAGGTTCTGTTCTACGAAAAGCGCAGTTGACAATTCGCTTCTTAACTTTGACTGCTTCGGGTCGGGAAGCGACTGTTTGTAGTCGCTGACACTCATGTCCGCTATCCCCCAAGAGCGACCGTTCGCATTCCTGGCGCCCGACAAAAAAAGGCCCCATCGTTCAGACCGGGGCCTCCCATTTTTCAGCTATGTTTCCATGCGGTTTGCCGCCACCCATCATTTTTTCCTGCTGATTGCGGTGAGTATCCCCTGCAGTATCGCGGTGGGTGTGGGCGGACAGCCGCCCACCATCACATCCACCGGGATCACGCTGGCAACCTTGCCGATGGTGGCATAGCTTTCGCCCCCTGAACAGAAGATTCCCCCGTCGCAGGCACACTCGCCGATCGCCACCACCAGCTTGGGCTCCGGCGTGGCGTCATAGGTGCGCTTGAGCGCGGTCGCCATGTGGCGCGACACCGGGCCGGTGACCAGCAGCATGTCCGCATGGCGCGGACTGGCGACGAACTTGATGCCCAGTCCCTCGATGTTGTAATAGGCATTGTTGACCGAATGAATCTCCAGTTCACAGCCGTTGCACGAACCGGCATCGACATGGCGTATGTTCAGCGCGCCGCCGAACACGCGCAGGATCTCGTCGTTCAGCCGCTGCGTATCGACGCGCATCGCCTCGTCCGGCAATGGCGCGGCCTCGGTCTTGATGCCGGTTTTTAATATCTGCTTAATCAGTTGATACATTTATGAGAGCCCTTACAGATCTTGGCCTGAGTAACTCAGGTTGAACGACTTGTTGATCAGCGGGAAGTCCGGCACGATGTTGCCCATCACGGCATGTTCCAGCACCGGCCAGTTTTGCCAGGATGGGTCGTGCGGATGCACGCGGGTGAGATCGCCCTGCGCACCGGTGTGTATCGCCACCATCACCTCGCCGCGCCATCCTTCCACCATGCCCACGCCGAAGCCGAGCGCCGGAAGTTTTTCGAGCGGCACCGTCAAGGTGTTGTCGTGTATCAGGTTGGCGAGAATCGCTTTTTGCAGGCGCAACGACTCGAATAATTCGTCGAAGCGCACGATGACACGCGCCGCGACATCGCCGTTGCGATAGGTCGCCATGCGCACATCCAGTTTGTCATAGGGAGCACAGGGAAACTGCACGCGCGCGTCCCAGGCCAGTGAACTGGCGCGCCCGGCCAGGCCGCACAAGCCGAGCTGTGCGGCGAGTTTCGGCTCGACGCGCCCGGTTGCGATGAAGCGATCCTGCACGCCGGCATGTTCTTCGTAAATGCCGCGCAGCACACGCACTTCGCGTTCCAGCATGGCACATTCATCGAGCAGCGTCTGTTTGTCCGGTTCCTGCAAATCGGCTGCCACCCCGCCCGGAATGATTTTGTCCATCAGATAGCGGTGCCCGAACAGCGCGGCATTGTTGCGCAACACCTGCTCCTTCAAAATCCAGAACTGCGCAAAGCCGAACGACAGCGCGACATCGTTGCCCAGATAGCCGAGATCGCCCAGGTGATTGGCAATGCGTTCGCGCTCCAGAAACAGCGCGCGCAGCCACAGCGCACGGTCCGGCGGCGTCACCGCGGCGATGCATTCCGCTGCCATCGCATACGCCCAGGCGTAAGCGACCGTGCTGTCGCCGCTTACCCGTCCGGCGAGTCTGGCGGCCTGCTGCAGCGTCATGCTCTCGAAGCGCTTTTCAATCCCCTTGTGGACATAACCCAGACGCTCCTCAAGGCGAAGCGGATTTTCCCCGACCACCGAAAACCGGAAATGCCCCGGCTCGATGATGCCCGCATGCACCGGGCCCACCGCAATTTCATGCACGCCCTGCCCTTCCACTTGCACGAAAGGATAATCGTCCGGTTCGTCCGTGCGGCTCTGTGCAGCATCGAAATCCTTGCGCAAGGGAAAGCTGCCTGCATGCCACGCGCCGTGGCGCACCCATTTGCGATGATCCCGGCCCTCGCTGGCGAAAATGCCGAGCAGGTCATATGCGGCGCGCTGCATGCGGCTGGCTACCGGGAAAATCCGGCTGATATCGGGATAGTGGGGCAATTCGGCGGGCAAAGGCACATTCAGGCAGATCAAACCTTTTTCATTGACCAGTGCAACATGCAAAGCGAATCCGCTACCCTGCTGACGGTCATCGCTGCCCCACAATGCAACCAGTCTGCCGCCGCCGTCCTGCACGTTCTGGCAGATCGGCTGCAGATCGCCGGTCCCGATCTCGCCCGACCAGGCCGGGATCGCGCCGGGAATTCTAGTCAAATGCAAATTGGGATGAGTGATCGGCATCGTTTATCCTCCCAGCAAAGCCGCCGCCTGGCGATACCAGCCGGCCAGATAAGGCGGCATATACAGCCCGAGGATCAACACCAGCAGCAGGTGCGCAAACACCGGGATCAGCGCCGGCTGGTGCGGCAAACGGCGTGCCGTGGTTTCGCCGAACACGACAGGCTGAATCTTGCCGAACACGGCGGCGAACGCGATGCCCAGCGCAATCAGCAGGAACGGTGTGGTCCACGGATAATCATGCATCGCCGTGGTGATGATCAGGAATTCGCTGGCGAATACGCCGAATGGCGGCATGCCCAGAATCGCCAGCGTGCCGAGCATCAGCCCCCATCCCACCGTGGGGCTGACCTGCATCAAGCCGCGTATATTCTCCATCTGCTGGGTGCCGGTTTTTTGCACCGCATGGCCGACCGCAAAGAAGATCGCCGACTTGGTCAGGCTATGCACGGTCATGTGCAGCATGGCCGCAAACGTGGCGACCGGCCCGCCCATGCCGAAGGCGAAGGTGACCAGTCCCATGTGTTCGATCGAGGAATAGGCGAACATGCGCTTGATGTCCTTCTGTCGCGACAAAAACAATGCGCCGACCATCACCGACAACAGGCCGAATCCCATCATCAGGTTGCCGGCGAAATGCGAGCCCCCCGCCGTATCGGCACCCAGGGCACCGTCCACCAATACCTTGCTGCGCATCACCGCGCAAAGCGCGACATTCAGCAGCAGTCCGGACAACACCGCCGAAACCGGCGTGGGCCCTTCCGCATGCGCGTCCGGCAGCCAGCTGTGCAGCGGCACCAGGCCGATCTTGGTACCGTAGCCGACCAGCAGGAATACGAACGCCAGCTTGAGCACCGTGGGTTCAAGCCCGCCCTTGACCTCGTTCAAATGCGTCCACAGCAGCGCCGTTCCGCCCTCGCCGAGCACGCGCTCGGCGGCAAAATACAACAGGATCGTGCCGAACAGCGCGAGCGCGATGCCCACGCCGCACAGGATGAAATACTTCCACGCCGCCTCGATGCTGGCCGGGGTGCGGTACAGGCTGACCAGCAGCACGGTGGTCAGCGTGGCCGCTTCCATCGCGACCCAGATGATGCCCATGTTGTTCGAGGTCAGCGCCACCAGCATGGCCAGCGTGAACATCTGGTACATGCTGTAATAAAGATGCAGCATCGGCGTGGTGAGTTTGCCGTGATGCTGCTCGATGCGCATATAGGGACGCGAGAACAGCGAGGTGGTGAACGCGACGAATGCAGTCAGGGCGACCAGGAATACATTGAACTGGTCGATGAAGAATTCCTCGCTGAACGCGACCTGCGGCCCCGACTCGATCACACGTACCGTCAACACCACCGCCGCGATAAACGTGCCAAAACTCATCACCGAATTCAGCTCGGCCGCCCAGCTGCGCGAACCGAAAGCGGCCAGCAGCAATCCCCCCGCCAGCGGGGTGAGCAATAGCGCCAGAAGTTGCAGATCAATCATCCTTGAGCTTTTCCATGTGCGAGATATCCAGGCTGTCGAAGGTCTCGCGTATCTGGAAGAAAAAGATACCGAATATGAACGTGGCCACCAGCACGTCCAGCGCGATGCCCAGTTCCACCACCAGCGGCATGCCGTGCGTGGCACTGGTCGCCGCAAAGAACAAACCGTTTTCCATCGCCAGAAAACCGACCACCTGCGGGATCGCCTTGCGCCGCGTCAGCATCATCAGCATCGACAGCAGCACGCTGGCCAGCGCGATGCCGATCAGTCCGCGCGTGATGCTCTCGGAGAGTAGCGAGATCGGCGCGGCCAGATTGAAGGAAAAGATCACCAGCGCGATGCCGACCAGCATCGTGGTCGGAATGTTGATCAGCGTTTCCACGTCCCATCTGACGTTAAGCTTGCGCATCAGGCGGTGCAGCAGCCACGGCAACACCAGCACCTTGAGCAACAGCGTCAATCCGGCGGAGTAGTACAAATGGTTGTTGCCCGTCGAGTAGGCCACCACAAAGGTGCTGAGCGACAACACCAACCCCTGCCAGGCAAACAATTTGATCAGCGACAAAATGCGGCGTTGCGACAGCATCGCAAACGCGATCAGCAGCAGCAGTGCCGCCAGCAGGTTGATGATCTGGATGTTGTAACTGACCGGCATGTCAGGCACCCAGCAGGAAGTGGATCAGCAATCCCAGCACCGCCAGCAAAAATGCGGTGCCCAGGAATTCCGGCGCGCGAAAGATGCGCATCTTGGCGAGCAGCGTTTCCAGCAAAGCCAGCGCGGCGCCTGCCAATGCCAGCTTGACCAGCAGCGCGATGATGGCCAGCGGCAGGGCGCGCCAATCCCCTGCTCCGGCGATACCGTAGGGAAAGAACAGCGCGATGCCGATGGAAATATAGGCGAACAACTTGAGGCTGCTTGCCCATTCCACCAGCGCCAGGTGGCGCGCCGAATATTCCAGGATCATCGCCTCGTGAATCATGGTCAGTTCCAGGTGCGTGCCGGGATTGTCCACCGGGATGCGCGCGTTTTCGGCCAGCAGCACGATCGTGAAAGCCAATCCGGAAAAGGCGAGGCTGGGATACAAAATGAAGTTGTGATGCGCCAGCGCATCCACGATGCGCGGCAGCTGCGTCGAATGGCTGATCAGCGAAGCGGTGAAGAACACCATCAGCAATGCCGGTTCGGCGAGAAACGACACCAGCATCTCGCGGCGCGCGCCCAGCGCACCGAATGCGGTGCCGATATCCATTGCGGCAAGCGCAATGAACACCCTCGCCAGCGCGAACACGCCGACCAGCGCGATCACGTCCGCCGCGGGCGAAAACGGCAGATCCACCGCGATGACCGGAATGATGGCCGCCGCCAGCCACATGCAGCCGAACAGGATATAAGGCGTGATGCGAAACAGCGGCGAGGCGTTATAGGCCATTACCGCATCCTTGTGAAACAACTTGCGCAGCGTGCGATAAGGCTGCAACAGGCCGGGGCCGGAACGGTTTTGCAGCCAGGCGCGGCACTGGTTCACCCAGCCGGCCAGCAGCGGTGCAAGAAATACCACCAGCAGCGACTGGTATATTTGAAGCAGGATGCCAAGTGCCTGATCAGAACCTATCATACGAAAGCCAGCAACACGACCAGCGTGACGAAGGTATAGGTCAGATACAAATGGATGCGTCCGTGCTGCAGCAACGATACCCATGAAGAAAGCATTTCGGTGATGTGTTTGATCGGCATATACAGCGCAAACCATAAGCGGTCATCGCTGCGGCCGTGATAGCGCGGATGCGTATCGAACGCGCTCGGCAACTCCCTTTCGATGCGGAAAAACGGCTCGAAGATGCGCCGGATCGGCTGTCCGAATCCCTCGGCAGTATCCTGCATGCGCGAAGTTTGCGCCGGGAAGCCGCAGTCCCAGGCCGGGCCGCGGCGCAACCGGCCGTGATAAAAGCCATGCACCACCAACGCGGTCACCAGCATCACGCCCAGCACCGCGAGTAGAAAATATACCGGGCTGTAGCTTGCCCGTTCGATGTCGACCGGCGCGAGGAACAGCCAGCCGGAAGCCGCATTGCCGAGTCCGCGTCCGATCAACATTGTTGTCACCAGGTCAATTTGATGCACCACAAACACCGGTGCCAATCCCAGCAGCACACAACCGAGCGCGAGCCAGCCCAAGCCGATGCGTTCAAAAATGCCGGCATCGTGCGGTTCGTCACGCGCCTCACCGCGCGGCTGGCCGAGGAAAATCACCCCGTAGAATTTCACCATCACATAGGCCGCCAGCGCGGCCGCCAGCGCGATCACCGCGGCCGCTACCGGTATCAGCATATTGATGTAGTTGTTGGGCAGGCCCGGCGACAGCAGGAACGCCTGCAACAATAGCCATTCCGACACGAATCCATTGAACGGCGGCAGGCCGGATATCGACAGTACGCCGACCAGCATCAGTACCGCGACCCACGGCATGTGACGGATCAGTCCGCCCATCCGCCCCATGTTGCGCTCGCCGGTCGCATGCAGGATCGAGCCCGTGCCGATGAACAGCAGGCTCTTGAAAAACGCGTGGTTCAGGCTGTGGTACAACGTTGCGGTCAGCGCCAGAGCCGCCAGTGCGTCCTTGCCGTAAACATGGAAGATGATGGCCAGGCCGATTCCCACCAGCAGCAGACCGATGTTCTCGATCGAGGAATAAGCCAGCAGCCGCTTCATGTCGCCTTGCACCGCGGCGAACATCACGCCGTAGATCGCGGTCATCAGACCCAACGCCAGCGCCAGCACGCCCCACCACCATTGCTGCGCGCCGAGCAGATCGAAGGTGACGCGCAGGATGCCGTAGATCGCCGTTTTCAACATGATGCCGCTCATCAATGCGGAAACCGGCGAGGGTGCCGCCGGATGGGCTTCGGGCAACCAGACGTGCAGCGGCAGCAAGCCGGCTTTCGCACCGAAGCCGAACAACGCCAGCAGGAACGCCGCCGATGCCCAGAATGTCGACAGATGCGCCTCGCGCAGCGCCGCAAAGGTGTAAGCGCCGATGCCGTGCCCGCCCTGCATCACGCCGAAGCTGAGCAGGATCGCGATCGCCCCGACGTGCGCGATCAGCAGGTACAGGAAGCCCGCCCTGCGGATGTCGGGAATCTTGTGGTCGGTGGTGACCAGAAAATAGGAAGACAGGGCCATCGTCTCCCACGCCACCATGAACATGTACGCGTCGTCAGCCAGCAACACCAGCGCCATGCCGGCCAGGAACAGGTGATATTCCAGGCACAGCAAGCCGAGCGTATTGCCCTGCATGGATTTGAAATAACCGGCGCTGAACAATGACACGCCGAACGAAGCGCCGCCCAGCAGGATCAGAAAAAAACCCGAGAGTGAATCGAGACGGAGATGCAGCGGCAGATCGGGCAGGCCCAGCGGCAATACCGCCTGGCTGGCAGGCACGGCCAGCGACCATAATCCGGTTGCGGCCAAAACCAGCGAAACAATCGCGCCGGCGGGAATAACGACTGCGGTGATCCAATGCGGCCTGCGCTGCAATGCCAATCCGAGCATTCCCAGGCCCAGCCAGACTATGATGGCCGCGCCCGCAACATCCAGAGGCAATACACCCTCAATACCCATCCCGATTATTTTTCACCGATTTGCTGATTGGCCACACTGCGCAAGGGGGCGATTCTACTCCCTCTGCCGTACAGTCCTCAACAACAGTTACGAGGCGAACCTGTCCTTCTTAACATAGCGAAAGGGAGCGGAGCGAGCCACCCTGCGGCGAGTCAAATCGGCCTCACCACCAAAACATGCACATCGGTTTGCGGGGATTAATGAGCCCCACCTTTACGGCAAGCTGTTCAGAAACCCTTGCCGATCCCGATCCATGCTCTTGCCGAAGACACATTTGCCAGCAGTTCCGGTGTTGAACCGACCGGGGCGGCAATATAGGTCCTGGCGCTCCACTGGCCGGGCCATATGCAATCAAGACCCAATCCTGCCCCGCCCAGTGTTGCATCGTTCGTCCCCGCAACCCAGGGGTTTCTATTGATTGTCACATGCTCGGCGTCGATGAAGCCCACTGCCCGACATTGCCCCTGTATTATCCGGCCCAGATCGTGCCGCAATTCGGCCGTACCCAGATACCCGGAATCGCCCGAAACGACATTCATGTCATAAGCGCGCACCGTGTATGGGCCACCCGCGACCATCTTCTCCGAGGCATCCAGATTTGCGGATGCCCATTGGCCGGAGTAAGCAAGATACAGGGAGTTATTCCGGCCCAGGTTTTGCAGGCGGACCAGGTTCGCCGTCCCTTTGGAGAAGCCGCCCTGCGTTTTCGCCGTCAACGCATCGGATTGCTGCGCCGCCGTGTCGTCGAAGCCGACCCGTCCCGATGTCCAGCTCGTATTCCATGTGTTGACGCCACCGGACAGAAAAGCATCCCTTAGATCCCCGGACAGGCTCGCCGTCCAGTTGTCCAGGTGCCGGTCTGTCCGGATGTTGATAAGGTCGATATGGTCACGCAACTGCTTCCGGTCATATTGGATTTGCCCGTAAAGGTTGACATACCGGCTGCGCACCAGCGGATGTTTGGCCCACAGACTCTCCACCTGTGCGGTGCCATGCGCGTTGAGGGATTCGAACGTATCGCCCAAAGTGTAATGCAGCTCCGAATAGGATCCGCCCATACGGGTGCCCTTGCCGTTCAACAGGGTTTCATAACTGACGCTCCCGTAGTTCATTCCGCTTCCAGAGCTCAAGCCGCTCGCGCTCAGGATATCGCCGTGATGCAGCGGATTGAGGTAGTTCGCGGTGGCGCCGGCACGGACCCTGCCGGTATAGCTGTTGCCATAATTATCCAGCGTGGCATTCCCCGAAACAGTCGGTCCGGATGTCGTTTCCACCAGCAGATCGGAAGTTCCCACACGCTCGCCGGGTTTCAATGTGGCGCCGGGCACAACACCCGGAATATCCATGAGCAGGAGCAGGCTGTGATCCAATGTGGCCTGGTCGATTACTTGCCCGCCTTGAACAGGCGAGAGCGTCGACGCCAGCAGGGCATCGTTCACACGGCTATGGTTATCCAGATCGATCCTGCCGTAACGCGCCTCGATGACCTCGATCATTACCTGCCCGTCCCGGATCGTCTGCGCCGGAATGATGGCCCGCGCCAACGGATAGCCGTGGCGGCGGTAATAGTCGGTGATCCGCGCAGCCAGTTCGTTCAGTTGGGCCAACGTAAGGCTTTTCCCTTCCGCATCCATGACCAGGGCGTGCAGGGTCGCGGTGTCGAATATGGTGTTGCCCTTGATACGGATGGTCTTCACCGGAAAGGGTGCGGAAGAAGGGAGCGCCGACACGCTCCCCTGTTCGATCTTCATTTGCGGCGCAGCGGACGAGGGAGCAGCAGGTTCGACCGGATTGATCTGTTGCAGGATCGATCCTGCACCCGGCGCCACGGGAACGGCCGCCCGGGCCGGCAGCGAATTGGCCAGCAGCAGAATTGCAAGGATCGGCGTTAAGACTTTCAACTGCTTGTGATCACATTTCAAAAACGCGGATTCCTTGTTCGGGATTTGGCAATTGCCGGCTATCTCCCGCCGTGGTTGGGAGTATAGGGCAGTTTGATTGAGCGCTTAGTTGGCAGCGCCGGTGGTAAACGACCAGCTCTTGCTGACCGTCTGGCCTTTGACCTTTGCACTGAACGATATATCGTAGATCGTACCCGGTGTCAGCGGGGAGGTCGGCACCAGAACCACAAAACCTGCAGCGGGTATATTACTATCAGGTGTCAAGGTCGGTCCACCTGAACCTGAAGTCACTCCGCTTTTGGTCAGCACTTGGGCAAGTGCCGAAACGCCGCTTTGTGGGGTGATTGAGAAGTTGTCAATTACAATATTGCTGCCGCTCAATGTAGGGGTGGCCAATGTATACAGCGATACCACCACCGGGTGTCCAGCTGGTGACGTTGTGACAGGAGGGGTCGGTACTTCGGCCTGGTTGTAGAAAGTAGGCAATACATCGGCCTGACCATCATAAGGATAAACAACCGGACCCGCAGCTGGCAGTTGGCCCAGACTGGTACTCTTCACGCCCATTACAATCGCACAAACCGAGCCGCCGCCTCCCGCATTGAATCCGATGCCCATGTCGATAAACGGTGAGACAAGGGCGATCGAGTGATATACCGAATCCTCCAGCGAAGCTACGCAAGCCGCGCCGTCGGCCGCGCCGAAGGTCATCAACTCGGTAACCGTACCGGAGTAGCCGGCTGCTGTTGCCCGGGCCTGGGGGGATGCACCCGTATAGTTGGTTTGATTGGAGGCATTGGCGGTATTGTTGTCTTCGTAATGACCGCCCAGGATTCCTCCAAATGAAGTAGTCAAATAGATTGCATTGGATTGCAGGTTATTGTCGACCAGAAAAGCCGCATGGCTGCTGGCTGCCGTGTCCAGTTTTGGGTTTTGCGCAAGCAGGCCGGCACCGGCATCTAATCGAATGGAAGGAGAAGAAGCGGCAGTTATCTCATCCGAAATCGAGAGATCCTCAGCAGTATAGGTCACGGCCAAGACGCTGGTCACTGTGCCCTGATAGGTGAGTGCCGGAGTCGGGGTGGCGTTTGTGCCGCCGCCACCGCCGCCACAGGAAGCCAGGGCCGCTGCCAACATGAATGTTGGTGCGAGTGCGCAAATTGTTCTGATACGAGACGTCATGGTCGTGTCGTGCCGGCTCGGTAAATCATATTTCTGCAGGTTGTTTCGCATCACGAATCCTCACCGATCCTTAGCGTCATCAGACATGCGTACACCGCCATCGACGATGGTGATGGATGGCCCATTGCCATAAGTCCATTGCTGGGTGGTTTCCCCGGTTATGTCCTTGCTGCCTGAATAAACCATCTGCGGCTGGGACGGCTGGCCGTCTATTGCTGCAATCAGGCTGGGAAGCGATAACGGCACGGTACCGGTTTGGGCAACCTGGATTATGGGTTGTGCAGGTTCAACCAGCGGCACGATGCGCAAGCTGCCGGGAGTGAATGCCAGGGAATAGTTGTTGCTGGTCAGTGATCCATGAGTGATGGCGTATAGGCCGGTGACTTCGCCGAGAGCACGGGTAAGGCTGCCACTCAATGCATCGGCTGTCGTGTCGACTCCAACCAAGCCACTATAAGTATAGGTCAGCGTCGGATCAGTCGCACCATAACTCTTGTAAAGGTTGTTGGCGGTGACGTCCAGGGCCGCCGGTGTGATGGTGCCGGTTGCCGTGTTTGTGGTCACGTTGTAGTTCGCGCCGCCGTTGCCGTCGTTGACGGTGTAACCGGTCACGTTCAGCGTACTACTATTCGCACCCAGCACGTCCTTGCTGTCGAAGGCCTGGGTCGTGCCGGTGACGCTGTCGCTGCCGAACAGCGCGCCCACGCTGACCGTTCCGGCCGATGCGGTGGTGCCGTCATAGACCTTGCTGTCGGTCACCGCGTTGATCGCCAGGTCAGCGGGTGTGATGGTGCCGGTCGCCGTGTTTGTGGTCACGTTGTAGTTC
>JBAUQH010000137.1:0-4380 GCA_049580605.1 Gallionella sp.
GGCACAGCCAAGGGCATGCCCGTCGCTGCGCCGGCCAACAGGACAGGCGAAGATAAGCCGGTCCTGGAAAGCCAGGTTGCCGCACTGGAACATGCAGAAGTCGCCACGCCGCCACGCGAAGGCGGACGCCGCCGCGGTCGCCGCGGCGGTCGCAAGGAACGCGAGCATCGGGAAGCAGCAGCGAATGGCGAAACCCAGCGGTCCATGGAACCGGTCAATACCGCGCCAGCAGGGCCGACGGAATATATCGCCTACCCGGACGGATTCGTACGGCCCAGCGAATACATCGCGATGCCGGCGGTCTATACGCCCAGTATGCCTGCCGTATTAGCACCGACAATGCCTGCGGTGATTGAAGCGAACCTGCCCCAGGTGGTACCCGAGAACCTGCCCGCCATCGCGTCGCCGCCTCCGGTTGCAATCCAGCCCCAGGTTGCCGCTCCCGCCCCGGCGCCCGTTCAGTCTTCGCCACCTGTTCAGTCATCGGCATCGGTCGCGGCGCCAGGACTGATCCAGATCGAGACCGATCCGATCAAGCTGGAGACCGTGCCGGAATATCCCGCCGGCGCATCGGAACGTCACGCGCCGCGCCGCCGTCATCGCCAGCGTGAAGTCTATGTCGAGAACGAACCGCTGGTGCAGATCGAAACGCAGCATACGCAGCAGGGATAAACCGGGAAAATCCCGGTTTGCAGAAATGGAAAGCCGCACGATGAAAATCGTGCGGCTTATTCATTTCCGGAGGGCTATTCGCTGAAATGCTTTTGCCGAATTTCCTGCAGCAGTCCCTGCGCCGCATCCTCCACCATGTCCAGCACGCGTTCGAATCCATCCGCGCCGCCGTAATACGGGTCGGGCACATCGCGCTCGCGGTGATGGCGGGCATATTCGAGAAACAGCCGTGCCCGGGTATTGCTGCCGGGCGGCGTGATGCGCTGCAGGATGGAGAGATTGGCCGAGTCCATCGCCAGCACGTAATCGAAACGGCGAAAGTCCTCCTGCTCCACCTGGCGGCCGCGCAACTTGCTCATGTCATAGCCGCGCTGCTGTGCCGCATGCTGGGCGCGCGCATCGGGTTTGTCGCCGATGTGGTAATCATGCGTGCCGGCCGAGTCGATCATGATCTGCGCGGACATCCCGGCATTCTCGACATAGTGGCGGAACACCGCTTCGGCGGTGGGCGACCTGCATATGTTGCCCATGCAAACGAAAAGAACTTTGGTTGTTGTCATTTGTCTTCCATAAATTGGATTCACTTGGGAAATGGCAGGTCGATATGGAAAAATTCCACAGCCTTACGATTTTGCCACGTGCAGTATTGTGCCACTACTTCGAATATCCGCCCTGTACTCGAGCGCATCGCGTTTTTCATGCATAATGGAATTCCATCCGCATTTCACTTCCGTGCACTTAAAAAGGGATATTGTCATGAATCTCCATTTAACGTTGGAACCCCTGGTTTCACTGATCGCCGGCGTGCTGATACTGGTGATGCCCAAGCTGCTGAACTATATCGTCGCTGCATATTTGATCATCCTAGGAATACTGGGACTGGTGAAATAAAAATAGCGCCGAGATTTTTTCTAGATCGCAATCGACCAAGATTGATATGTGTTTATGCCCGGCATAGATCGGCCTGTTGATTGCAGCCTTTTCGGCACCCCCGAACATCCGGCAGGTGACAGCAATGCGGTCGCCCATCCACAGTCGACACCGCAAATCCCCAAGCATCCTTAGCGCCATAAATTGGGCCGCCGCCCGATGTCTGTTTGCATCGGGTGTCATTGCAACCACTCGCCGCCGGCCATCATTACTTGACTGTTTCACTCGGCTTTACTATCATCGCACCCAGTCAACATCTAACCAGGAGAAATGCAAATGGAATTACCAAAGCGCGACGGAGACGGCTATCTCGAGAGCATGGACGATTGGACACCGGAAATCGCGAAAGCGATGGCAGAAGCCGACAATTACGAACTGAACGACGAAAAGTGGGTGCAGATCCTGAAGGCCCGCGAGTTCTACGAAGAATTCGGCGCAGTGCCGCCGATCCGCAAATTTGCCAAATACATCGAGCAGGACCAGAAGGAGGTATTCGATCTGTGGATGACCGGCCCGATGAAGCCCATCACCAAATACGGCGGCCTGCCGAAACCGACCGGCTGCGTCTGATCCACAACCCTGCAACAAACATCCGGCAGCGCCTCCTTCGCGGGGCGCTGCGTCATTTCCGATGAACAGACTCGAACAGCTTAATTTCGACAATACCTTCGCCAGCCTGCCGGACAGCTTTCACAGCCGTCTGTCCCCGACGCCGCTGCCCGATCCCTATCTGGTCAGCTTCAATGCCGATGCGGCGCAGCTGATCGATCTCGACTGCGCGGAAGCCGCGCGCGCCGATTTCGCCGAGCACTTCACCGGCAACCGCCTGCTGCACGGTGCCGAGCCGCTGTCCATGCTGTACGCGGGACACCAGTTCGGCCACTTCGTGGCGCAGCTCGGCGACGGCCGCGCGATCCTGCTTGGCGAAGTGCGCAACCGTGCGGGGGAACTCTGGGATGTGCAGCTCAAGGGCGCCGGCATTACGCCGTATTCACGCGACGGCGACGGCCGCGCGGTGCTGCGCTCCAGCATCCGCGAATACCTGTGCTCGGAAGCGATGCACGGGCTGGGCATCCCGACCAGCCGCGCGCTATGCATCGTCGGCAGCGATGAAGAGGTATACCGCGAACGCATCGAAACCGCCGCGGTGCTGACCAGGCTGGCACCGTCGCACGTGCGCTTCGGCTCGTTCGAAGTGTTCTTCTCGCGCGGCCAGCACCAGCAGATCGCCGAACTCGCCGACTACGTGATTGCCAGGCACTTCCCGCATCTGGCAGGCGATGAAGACAAGTACCTGCTGTTCCTGAGCGAGGTTACCCGGCGCACCGCAAAACTGATGGCGCAATGGCAGGCGGTCGGCTTCTCGCACGGCGTGATGAACACCGACAACATGTCGATACTCGGACTGACCTTCGACTACGGTCCGTTCGGCTTCATGGAAAACTACGACCCGGGCTACATCTGCAACCATTCCGATCCGCGCGGGCGCTACGCCTATGACCAGCAGCCGCAGGTCGGGCTGTGGAATCTTGCCTGCCTCGCGCAGGCGCTGTCGCCGCTGATCGAGAAACGGCATGCGCACGAAGTGCTGGACGGTTACGCGCCCGTTTACCACCGGCACTACGCGGAATTGATGGCCGCGAAACTGGGTCTGGAGAATATCCTCGACGACGATATCCAGCTGATCGGCTCGCTGCTGCAGATCATGCACGACAGCCAGGTCGATTACACCAACCTGTTTCGCGGCCTCGGTGAATTCGATTCGGCTGCCGATGCGGCCAATGCAAAATTACGCGACCGGTTTATCGACCGCGCCGCATTCGATGCCTGGGCCGCAGCCTACCGCGCGCGGCTGCGGCAGGAATCCGGCGGCGACCGCGGGCGCAAGGCGCGCATGGACGCGGTCAACCCGAAATACATCCTGCGCAATTACCTCGCGCAGAATGCGATCGAAAAGGCGGAGAAGCAGCGCGATTTCTCGGAGATCGACCGGCTGCTGGCGTTGCTGGCCAGACCGTTCGACGAACAGCAGGGGATGGAAAGCTATGCTGCCGCGCCGCCGGATTGGGCGCGGCAGATCGAGGTCAGCTGCTCGTCCTGACGAGCATCCGAGTTGCGGGAGGATCAGCCTTTCTTGCGCATACCGTCCAGGCTGTATGACCCGCCGCCCGCCACCGAAAGATACAGGAACACGAAGCAGAACATCACCGCCAGTTCGCCGTGGTTCAGGATGGGCAGAAGTCCGCCCGGCGCATGTGCCATGAAATAGGCGAACGCCATCTCGCCCGACAGGATGAACGCCACCGGCCGGGTAAACAGTCCCAACAATACCAGCGAACCGCCAACCAGCTCGAGTGTCCCGGCCAGTCCCATCAACGAGACCAGTTGCAAACCGTCGAACATCGTGTTGTGCGGAAAACCCAAAAGCTTGGACGAGCCATGCTGCAAAAAGAGGAAACCGACGATGATGCGCATGATACCCAGTATGCGCGGGGTCCAGACCTTGCAAGTTGTTTCGGAAAAAATCATGTTTAGTCGCTCCTGTATTTGTTTCGGTCGAGGGATGAAACCATCTGCTGCCGGGGCGGCAGTCCTGCGCCAGGCACGCACAATCTAGCATACAAACATGCAGATTGGTTGCCGCAATGCGTGCCCCGGGCCGGGTCAGACAACGCGATCGGGCAGAGGTTTCGGTGCCAGGACTAGGCTTTTTCAGTAGAGGACTTGCGCTGGAAGATTGCCGCGACCGGCTTCTTGGTCTTGGCGACCGGGTGCTGC
>JBAUQH010000138.1:0-4321 GCA_049580605.1 Gallionella sp.
AGATAATGGCGATCTTTCGGATCGCGCCAGATGCTCAGTTCCAGCGATGTCTTGCCGATTACCTCGTCGCGACGGTAGCCAGACAAGTTTTCGAAGCCGCTGTTGACATCAAGGTGCATGCCGTCTCTGAGACGCGTGATCGTGATCGCGTCCGGACTGCTCTGAAAAACCGTGCGATAACGCTCCTCGCTGTCCTTCAATGCCTGCTCGATCATTTTGCGCTCGGCCGCATTTTCCAGGTTGTCCAGCGCGAAACTGATGTCTGCCGCCATTTCAACCAGCAGGGCCTGCATCGGTTCATCAAACGTATTCGCTTCACCGCTATAAAGACCGAACACGCCAACCACGACACCATTGCGGTACAGGGGCAGCGATGCCGAAGCACCCCATTCGTATCTCGCTGAGCGCTCCTTCCAGTATGCGATCGTGAGGTCATTTTGAAAGTCCTGTATCCAGAAAGGCCGCTTTTCGCGGATTGCCCGGTAGGTCGGACCGACTGAGGCAGGTGAATTGGGGTCGAGCAGGATTTCGATCTCGTCCAGATATTCAGTTCCGGTGCCGAACGAAGCGACTGGCGTGACGCATTTCCCGCTTTCGTCAACCATGCCGATCCATGCCATTTTCATCCCGCCGAAATTGACCGCTGCACGGCAGATAATTGGCAGCAATTCCGCCTCGCTGCTGCTGCGCATGCTCGCCTGGTTGCATTCGCTGAGCGCAACGTAAATCTGGGTCAATCGATGCACCTTATTTTCGGCTAGCTTGCGCTTGGAAATGTCCTCAATTGTTGCGAGGATGTATTCGACGGATCGATCTTCCCCGCGCAGGCAGGCAACAGAAACGAATGTATGGACGATCTCGCCATTTTTATGGATGAATCTTTTTTCTATCGAGTAGTGTTCGATTTCCCCCGACACCAGCCGGTTGAACTGCGCCAGATTCGAATCAAGGTCTTCCGGATGGGTCATCTCCGCCCAGGTCATTCGGGTAAATTCTTCCTTGGAATATCCGAGCATTTCGCACAAACGGGGATTCACGTTCACCCAACCCATTTCGATCGTCGTGATGGCCATGCCGGTCTGGCCCAGTTCAAAAAAATTGTGGAACCGCTGTTCGCTCTGGCGCAAGTCGTGAATGGTTGCGTAAAGTTCGCGCGCGCGCGCGCGAACGCGTCGGCGCAGGGCCCAATTCCACGAGGCGAGCACGGCGAGTGCCAGCAGCACGATAAGCAGCACATACACGCCGTAGCGGACCAGGTTTGGCCAGCGTACATGTTCCAATTCCAGCGCCTGTCCCAGCCAGCGGGTCTCGATGGCCTGGCGTTCGCTTGCGCTGATTTTTTCGAATCCTGCCTCGACCAGTTGCTTGAGGCCGGTCCGCCCCTTGGCGACGGCCCAGTGGAATTCGCCGGTATAAAGCGGCGGCGAGTAATGGAACTGGTCGGCAGCACCCTCCCGGTTGAAGAAATAGATCGCCGGCGGCTTGTCGATGCAAAGCAGGCGAATTTGATGTTGGACCGCGGCATGGACTTCGGTCTCGTAGCTGGGATAGTACCTGAGCGTGGTGATGCCATGTGCCTTCAGAAAGCTTACGCAGGAATCGCCGTCCTTGACGCCGACCGTGAAGCCCTTCAGCGAGGCGGCATCGGTTATCCCGCCGATATCCTTGTCGAAGAAGACCGGCACCTCGATCCTGGCGTAGGGCCGCGAAAAATCGTAGAACTTGCGGCGCTCCGGAGTTTCAAAAATCGTGTCGATCACGTCCGCTTGCCCGCTCTCCATCGTGGCGCGCGCCTGGTCCCATTCCATCGGCTTGTAGTCCACCGCAATACCGGTGCGTTGCTGCCAGAGCGTCCAGAGGTCTTTCAGTATCCCCTGCATCCGGCCATCGGGGCCTCGGAAACTATACGGCGGATAATTGTCGTCGAGCACGACCAGGATCGATTTCGGCGCCGGCGCAGCCTGACTGGAGATGCTGGCGGCCGCAAATATAAGCAGTGCAAGCAGGCGAAGCAGAGCGGCACGATATGACATGAAGTTTCCGGGCGTTGAAACGTAATTGTTCAAGTCTGTGGATAATAAGCTGTTTCAACAGTACATCGGAATCATCCGGGTAGCAATCCCGGACCGAAAACCGGCCGGAAAACAGCGCGCGCCGGAAACCATAGACCCGCGCAAATAAGGTATGGACTGGCCGAACTGGGAAATGGCCTGGGAATTTTCGCTGCTGAAGCAGGACAGCACCGTCCTTAGTCTGGGCTGTAATCGGCTTGCCCTTGAGTCAAAGGGACGGATAATCGTTGTGAAGCGACTGATCCTGTATCGGATTGATGCCACCCGCGGGCTAGATCCTCTAATTGCCCAGCTTGAACAAGAATGTCAGCCCGACCAGATTGGTGCCCAGAGAAGGCGACTTGCCGACTTTGAAGTGCTGGATACCCAGCCGAACGATGTTATCGCGGCCCTGGTATTCCAGCCCGGAGCCATAGGTGAAGCCGGTCGCAATTACGCCACCGGATGAATAGATTGCATCGGTGCCGGCTTTTGCATACAAATTGACCCCGCTATTGCCCAACGGCAAGAAGCCCGCCAGAGCAAAATCCGCTTCGCCGCTGGTGGCGTATCTGCCGACTTTGCCGATGATGCCGCTTTGTACTTCCCAGCCATAGTAATCGTTCGGCCTTGCCGAGATCATGCCGGTGAAACCGGGGGACGTTTTGCGCATCCCGTCATTGCTCGACCTGACGGCACCAAGCGAATAGCCGGCGTAGTCTTCCAGCGCAAGCGCATTCATCGCCAGGCCCGTGCAAAAACAGGCAAGCATTCCTCCCAGTATAATTTTCATGTTCCCCCTATTGACGATTCATACGTGTGAACGAATAACAGGCAGCCAGCCCCGGTTGCGAGCATCGCATGGCTTCATTATATCCACAGCGGGCAATCCCGGAATATCGTTGCCGGTTGCACCGCGGCCGGCGCAGCCCTGCATGGGCTGCGTCATTGCGGTTTCGGTCCCTGCGTGACCCTGACCATGTCTGCAGGCCGGACCCATTTGGCGAATGCAGACTGCACATCGGCGGCGCTCAAACGGATATATTGCCGTGCAGCAAGCGTCGGCTCGTCGAGTGGCAGGTCGAGATCCCAGCGCCCGATCAGTCCCCGGGCAATACTGCCGGTGCTGCCCTCGGCGAGCGATATCTGGCGCAACAGCATCGCCTTGGCGCGCTGCAGCTCGCCGTCCGTAACCGGCGATTTCTGAATATCCTCGAGTTCGCGAACGATGCTGGCGTGAACCCGGGTGACGTTTTTCGGGTCGCAGGCGTATTGGACGAAATACAGGCCCCGGCTCTTGCCGAAGTCGAATGACGAGTCCACGGAATACACCAATCCGGCATTCTTGCGCAGGTCGCGGCTGAGCCGCGTCGAATAGAATCCGCCGCCCAGCACGTTGTTGCCCAGCCGCAGCGCGTATACATCCGGATTCGAACGGGTAACACCGACGGTTTCGGCGAGCGTCACGTCGTCCTGGATACGGCTGGCATCGGGTACCGCAGTCGCGGCCGCCTGATTCGGCGGAACCGGCGGAAGCACCGTGCCGGGTTTGGGACCGGTCGCGTGCCAGTTGCCGAAATACTTCCCGATGACATGAATGGCCGTATCGGGCGTCACGTTGCCGACGACCACGATGACGGCCAGGTCTGGTCGAAACGCGCGGCGATAATAATCGCGCACCTGATCGAGCGTGAGTTTCGAGACCGTGGCCGGCTGTGCATCGCGCAAAGTGGGATCGCCCTTGGGGAACAACGCCATGCGCAAAGCCCTGCCGGAAAGGTAATCCGGGCTTTTCAACCGCCCGGCAACGCTATCCGCAACCTGACGCCTGACGATTTCGAAGGCGGGTTCGGGCAGTGCCGGATCAAGTTCGTTGTCGGCCAGCAATTCGACGCCGCGACCGAAATCTTCCTTCAGAACGCTCAATTGAAAATTCGTGCCGGCATGCTCGCTGGCACCGATCCGGTCGAGTGCGCGCTGGAAAGCCAGACGGTCGAGGTGTTCGCTGCCGTAGGAAAAGAGCTGGTCGAGCACCGATGGCAGACCTTCCTGCCCCTTCGGAACCTCAAGTTCTGGCCGGTTCCTGATCAGGCCCGAGACGGTAACGGTATCGCTGACATTCTCGGGTTGCACGATCAGGGTCAGGCCGTTGGGCAACCGGCTCACCGTCGGATGGACCGATGAAGGCGGAACGCTCAAGCGGGACAGCGCCGCGCTGGCCCAGTCCGGCAGCGGCGTCGGCTTCGCTTCGCCGAGCGCGATGCTTCCCT
>JBAUQH010000139.1:0-18304 GCA_049580605.1 Gallionella sp.
GGTTACGATCCCGAGGGGTTCTTTTTCGACACCAATGAGCCGCACCTGCGGTGCGGTAATCATCTCATTCATGCGCTGCGATTTATCTTGTGCTATTGCAATGTCTCCATGTTAACAATACTAAGCCGCGCTACCCGGTTTTAATTTCGGTTTGCAAGCGCTGGAGCAAAGCTTCCAGCGTCATTTGCCCGAGATCCTCACCACTGCGGGTTCGCACGGCCACCAAACTTCCTTCCACTTCCTTATCGCCGATAATCAGCTGATAAGGTAATTTCTGCAAGCTATGTTCTCGTATTTTATAGGTAATCTTCTCATTACGCAAATCCAGTTTGATTCGCAGCCCGGCGGCACGCAATTCCCGCGCAACCCGGGTCACATATTCCTCCTGCGCCTGTGAAATATTCATCATCACCAGCTGGAGCGGCGCCAGCCACAGCGGGAAAGCACCGGCATGGTGCTCGATCAGGATGCCGATAAAACGCTCAAGCGATCCCAGTATCGCGCGGTGCAACATTACCGGGACCTTGCGGCTATTGTCTTCATCGACGAATTCTGCCCCCAGACGGCCCGGCATGGAGAAATCGACCTGTATCGTTCCGCACTGCCAGGAACGGCCTATCGCATCCTTGATATGGAATTCGATCTTCGGACCATAGAACGCGCCTTCGCCCGGCAATTCTTCCCAGGCCATACCCGAAGCGCGCAATGCACCGCGCAAGGCATCTTCTGATTTATCCCAGATTTCGTCGGAACCGACCCTGCCTTCTGGCCGCAGTGCCAGCTTCACCGCCACATCGCGAAAACCGAAATCTTGATAAACCTTCAATACCAGCGCATTGAAATGAGTTACTTCGGATTCGATCTGCCCCTCGGTACAGAATATGTGACCATCGTCCTGCACAAAACCGCGCACCCGCATCAAGCCATGCAATCCGCCAGATGGCTCGTTGCGATGGCATGAGCCGAACTCGCCATAGCGTAGCGGAAGTTCGCGATAGGAGCGCAGATCCGAATTAAACACCTGAATGTGGCCCGGGCAGTTCATCGGCTTGATCGCGAATTCATGTTTTTCGGATTCCGTAGTAAACATGCCGGACTTGAAGTGTTCCCAGTGGCCGGATTTTTCCCACAATACACGATCAATGATCTGTGGACAGCGGATTTCCTGATAACCATTGTCGCGATACACGCTGCGCATGTACTGCTCGATCACTTGCCATAGCGTCCAACCTTTCGGGTGCCAGAAAACCATGCCAGGCGCTTCATCCTGCATGTGGAATAGATCAAGGTGCTTGCCCAGCTTGCGGTGATCGCGCTTCTCCGCCTCTTCTAGCTGATGCAGATAGGCATCCAGCTCTTCCTTCTTTGCCCAGGCCGTGCCGTAGATGCGCTGCAGCATCTCGTTCTTGGAATCTCCGCGCCAGTATGCACCGGCCAGTTTCATCAGCTTGAACGCTTTCAGCTTACCGGTCGATGGAACATGCGGGCCGCGGCAAAGGTCGGTGAAATCGCCCTCGGTATACAGCGACACATCCTGGTCGGCAGGAATTGCGGCAATGATCTCCGCCTTGTAATGTTCGTTAATCCCCTTGAAATAGCTTACTGCCTGGTCGCGCGGCAACACCTTGCGCGTCACCGGGATGTCACTTTTGGCAAGCTCGGCCATGCGCTTTTCGATTGAGGCCAGGTCTTCAGGAGTGAACGGGCGATGATAGGAAAAATCGTAATAGAAGCCGTTTTCGATCACCGGACCGATGGTGACCTGCGCCTCGGGAAACAACTCTTTTACCGCATAAGCCAGCAAATGCGCGGTGGAATGGCGGATGATCTCCAGGCCATCGGCATCCTTGTCGGTGACGATGGCCAGCGCGGCATCCTGATTGATCAGGTAAGAAGTGTCCACCAGGCGCCCATCCACCTTCCCTGCCAATGCGGCACGCGCCAATCCGGCACCGATACTGAGCGCAACTTCGGCGACCGTCACTGGCTGCGCAAAGCTGCGCTGCGAACCATCAGGCAAGGTAATAACGGGCATATCTTCTTTTCTGAAATACTAAAGTGCGGCTTTTCTGAAATACAAAGTGCGGCGATGCCGCACTTGAATGAATCAAGACATATGGCCCGGCACTTCTGCAGGGCCCTGTACCCTGTACAGGGACCGGCATTATAATACCGTTGGCGGAATTTACAATGAACAGTCAGTACCTGAGGCACATCAATCGATGATAAGACGGGCTCCTGACGGATACCCATTCCTTGCCGTTCTAATGTTGGCACATAAAACCGTCATCGGAATTATACTAGCGCAATTCCACTTTTCCTGACTTTCAGACCCATGCAAAACGTATATATTGTTTCTTTCCGCAGTCCTGCTTCAGCACGCGCACGCGGCTTTACCCTGATCGAAATCATGGTGGTGGTGGTCATCATGGGCATTTTGGCCGCCCTGATCGTTCCCAAATTGATGGGGCGCACCGACGATGCGCGCATCATCGCGGCCAAGCAGGATATCGCGACGATCATGCAGGCGCTCAAACTGTACAAGCTGGATAATCAACGCTACCCGACCACCGAGCAGGGGCTGCAGGCGCTTGTCACCAAGCCGACCACAGGTCCTGCCGCCGATGGCTGGAAAACCGGCGGTTATATCGAGAAACTACCCAGGGACCCGTGGGGCTATCCCTACCAGTACCTGTCTCCCGGCATCCATGGTGAAGTCGACGTGTTCTCGCTGGGCGCAGACGGTCAACCGGGGGGTGTCGGCAACGATGCAGATATCGGCTCGTGGGAATTGTAACCGCCCGCCGTTTACAGGGGCAGGAGTGCGCCCGCCTGATCGCAAAATTCAGGCAACGGCCGCAGGGATTCACGCTGCTTGAGTTGCTGGTGGTGATGGTGATCGTCGGCATCACACTCGGTGCTGTTACTTTCAATGCGATGCCGAGCGATCACCAGGTATTGCAAAATGATGCGCAGCGGATCGCGCTGTTGCTGCAATCGGCACGCGATGAAGCGATCGTGCGCGACCATCCGATCGCGTTCGAGGCAGATCCGGCCAATTATCGTTTCCTGATTTTCACAGACAACAAATGGCAACCGCTCCAGCGGGATGAACTGTTGCGCGAGCGGAAATTCAACCGATCGCCGGTCACCATCTCCGTCATACCGCCTCCAGTGGATCAGGCAACTCCAATGCGCATCATCTTCGGCCGCGAACCTGTCGGCATCCCTTTCGTGATGACGCTTGCAGTCGGGGATAACCAGGTCGCGATCCGTGCCGACGGCATCGGGCATTTCGTCGTCGAATAAAATGCATCATCAACTTCGCCCATCCAAGTTCTCCCCGCATCAACGCATTTCTGGATTCACTTTGCTCGAGGTGCTGGTCGCGCTGGTCATTATCGGGACCGCACTCGGTGCCAGCTTGCGGGCAGTCGGCAGCCTGACGCAGAACAGTGCCGACTTGCGCGCAGCGATGATGGCTACCTGGTCAGCCGAGAACCAGCTTACCCGGATTCGACTTGCCCATGAATGGCCGGCACTGGGCCAAAGCCGATTCAATTGCAATCAGGGTGAATTGCACCTGGTCTGCGAAGAAAATGTCTACACGACACCCAATCCGTACTTCCGCCGTGTTGAAGTCAGCGTATTCGATGCGGACAATCCCGACCGGCGCATCATCAAGCTCGACCAGGTGGTGCCCAATGCGTAAGCGGCGAAACAAGTTGCAATCGGGACTGACCCTGGTCGAACTGCTGGTCGCCATCAGCGTGCTCGGATTCGTTGCGGTGCTCGGCTGGCGCGGGCTGGACAGTATTGTGCGGGCGCGCATCGCGCTCACCAGCGACCTGGAGCAGACACGCGGAATGCAGCTCACCTTCGCGCAGTTGCAAAGCGATTGCGCGCACCTGGCGAGCGCATCGGTCCTGTCCGGCAGGATTCCGCTCGTGCTCGGCCAGGGGCAGTTCACGATGGTTCGCACCGTTTATGCCGACAACCAGCCTTCACGCCTGCAGGTGATCAGCTATCGGGTCAATGACGGTTTGCTGACGCGCCGCGAATCGCCTGCGGCCCGCGATTTGCGGCAACTGGATTTCTACTGGCAGAACGCCGGCAACAACACCCAGAAAAGTCCGCCGGTCGTGTTGCAATCGGGTGTTGCCGGCATGACGATGCGACTGTGGAGCAACGGCGGCTGGAGCACCAATACCGATGCAGCGACAACAAACGGGAGCCCGGCAACGGACCAGTTGACGGCCACCGGACTGGAAGTCACGCTGCAGCTGCGCGGGCGCGACGGCAGCTTGAAGAAGATTTTCCTGCTGGGGGCGGTGTGAACAGGGGCCCGGCCCTGCTGCAGCGGCAGCGCGGAGTCGCGGTAGTGATTGCGCTATTGCTGACAACGCTCGCAATCACCATCGTCGCGAGCCTGTTCTGGCAGCAGCAAGTCCAGGTGCGTTCGATCGAAAACCAGCGCATGCAGTTGCAGAAGCAATGGATACTGCGCGGCGCGCTGGACTGGGCCGGCCTTATCCTGCGCGAAGACGCGAAGTATTCGAGCGTCGATACGCTGGACGAACCCTGGGCCACCCCACTCGCCGAAACACGACTCGGTCAATACGTCGATGACGATCTTGCCGACTCCAATGCAGCCAATGCAACACTTTCGGGCGGCATCAGCGATGCACAAGCACGCATTAACCTGACCAACCTTTGCCCCAGCGGGATCATCAATCCAGCCGAAGTCGCCGTATTCGCAAATCTGCTGAAGAATGCAGACATCGATCCGTCGTTTGCACAGGCAACGGCAGACCTGATGGCGGATGCCCAGCAAAAACCCGATGCAAATGCCGCGAATCAATCCAGTCCGCTGCCGATGAATCTTACCCAGGTGGACGATTTGCTTGCAGTACCTGGCTTCACCGCAACGATGCTGGACAGGATAAGGGATGATGTGATCTTCCTGCCGCATGCCACCCCGGTCAACGTGAATACCGCCCCTGCCGAAGTACTGGCCGCGATCAGCACGCTTTCGCTTTCCGACGCGGCAGCGCTGGTAGCCAGCCGCAACTCCGCGACTTTCCGCAATCCAGGAGATTTCATGCTGCTGCTGCACGCAAATCATCTGATCGTGGCAAACGTTGCGGTTTCGACCAATTACTTTCTGGTCAATGGTAAAGTAAGCATCAACCGCGCCGAATCGGATATTCAGGCGTTGATCGAACGCAACGGCTTCAACACCAACTTGATCTGGATTCGGGAATACTGAGAAGATTAGCGAGAAACCTTGAGCACACTCTATATACGCTTGCCCACAAGGGCTGTTGCCCACGCTGTGCCGCAATGGACTGCACTGTCCTGTCCGTTCGCGCTGGCAGCGCATGAAGGCGCAATCCAACGAGAGGGCACCACAGCCCTTGCGGATCTTGCCGATATCGTCGCCAGTTCGCAACGCGTGGTACTGCTGCTGGCCGCCAGCGATGTGACAGTATTGCGTTTGCAGGTGCCGCCGCTTTCGCCCGCCAGACTGAAAGCGGCCCTGCCCAATCTGGTCGAAGACCGGCTGATCAGCGATGCGGCCGACTGCGTTGTCGTTGCAGGCGGCACACACGATGGAATGCGAACCATCGCAGTGGTGCAGCGCGATTGGCTCGACATGCTGACCAACGCAGTGATATTGCTCGGCGCCCGTCATATCTCGGCTGTTCCGGCGCAGCTGTGCCTGCCCATCCTCGGCGAGCAACCGGGCAGCGTGACCGCTGCCATCCTGGACCGGAATAACCCTGGCGAGAATACCGTGATCGACATGACATTGCGCCTTTCGGAGCAGGACGGTATCGGCCTGGCCATCACGCCCGAAACCTGCCAGGGCGGAGAGGCAGAAAAGAACCGGTCTGCGGTGCAGGAATCCGTCAGGACATTATGCGCAGTGGTACCCGAAGCGCCGGTAACGCTGTATGTGCCGCAACCCTGGGTGCGCGCTTATCAGGAAATCGTCAACGAATCGGCAGAGCTGGGCGCGCGCATCAGCGTCTCCGCCGACAACTGGTCGCGCTGGATTGCCGGAGCGAATGCCGCGACGCTGGAATTGATGATGGGGCTGGGCAAGGGAACAGCCCGGAACATCGACTGGAGGCCATGGCGCTGGCCGTTGGCACTGGCCGCCCTGGTACTGCTTGTCAATGCAGCCGCATTGAATATCAGCTGGTGGAAGATGAAAAGCGAATCCCGCACCTTGCGCGCTGCGATGATACAGATATACAAGTCGGCTTACCCCAAGGAATCCGTGATCATCGATCCGATCGCGCAAATGCAGCAGAAAATCGCGATTGCAAAACACAATTCGGGTCAGGCCGCACCCGACGATTTTACCGCAATCACCGCTGCCTTTGGCCAGGCCTGGTCCGCCGCGGCGGGAAAACCGGGCGCAATCGCCGCGATCGAATATCACGACCGCATCCTGTCGGTGCGCCTGAAAACAGGCGCAAATGCACCGACGCAACTGATGCGTGACGCACTGGCAAAGCGCAATCTCACCCTCACGCTGGCAGCGCCCGGCACAACAGCCGGACAATCGGGCGCTGTCGTCTGGCAAATCAGGAGCGCGAAATGAATCTTGCCGACCTGATCAATCGCACCCGCCCGGCCTTATCGGAATTCTGGGAAGCGCGCAATGCGCGCGAGCGGAACTTGCTTGCGCTGGCTGCACTGGTGGTTGCATTCGGCCTGTTCTACTCCGTGCTGATTCATCCCGCATTGGCCGGCCGAAAACAATTGAACAGTGATCTGCCCGTGTTGCGCCAGCAGGTGGCGCAATTGCGCGAATTGGCAAAACAAGCCTCGCTGTTATCGGCAATGCCCGCATTGCCGCGAGCCACAATGACCCGGGAGGGCATCGAAGCAGCGCTTGCGCACAACGGGCTGAAGGCGCAGGACGTGCTGCTTAACGGTGATTTTGCAAAAGTCCAGCTCAGCTCGGTTTCCTTCGCCAACACGCTATTCTGGCTGGATGATATGCAGAAGACCGCATTGCTTTTGGTAACCGACGCCGATATCGTTGCGCTGGCGCAACCCGACAAGGTCAATGCAACGATTACGTTGCGCCGTGCGGGGACGGATTGATGCAATCATTGCAAATTGCGGATTAATCATGCGCCGCCTCGCAATATGGTTGCTTGCAGGAGCTACCAGCATCGCGCTTACCATGGTGGTGTTTTTTCCTGCAGACTGGATATCCGCAATGGTGGAAAAGCAGACCGGGGGCCGCTTGACGCTCGGTGATGCACATGGCACATTGTGGCGCGGCTCGGGCTTCATCGGCGGGGCTGCCAGCGGCAGTGATCCGGTTGCACCGCTGCTGCCGGGACGCTTTTCGTGGCGTTTGTCACCGATGGCAATGTTGGGTGACGTGGATGCCGAACTGGATAATGACGCGGTCCTTTCACAGCCGGTTACCGTGACGGGCAGCTGGCAGCAATGGACGGTTAGCCCCGGTGCAATGTTGTTACCCGCAGAAAGATTGGCGGCACTGGGTGCGCCGCTGAACACGATACAGCCGTCCGGCCAGATGCGTCTTTCATGGGAAATGCTGCAATTGACGCGGCAGCACGGTACACTCGGGGTGGCTGGGACGATGCACCTCGAATTGAATGGTATCGGTTCCCGGATGTCTGCAGTCAAGCCGCTGGGCAGCTATGATCTGGAACTGGATTGGCACGGAACACAGGCCATTGTGAAACTGAGAACCATCAACGGGCCGATGCTATTGAGCGGCTCGGGCAGCTTTGGCAACGGGCGCCTGCAGTTTTCCGGCATGGCGCAGGCAGCAGCGGGGCAGGATCAAAGGCTGGCAAATTTTCTGAATTTGCTGGGACAGCGCCGCCAGATCGGCGGCAAAGACGTCATTGCACTCGAGTTCAAATGAAAAAATATAAATCACACGTCAGCGGAACATTGTCAGGATCACTAAAATCATCTGCATGGCATTTCTGCAGTGCCGCAATCATCCTGTTGTTCTCGCCAGTGACCCTGCATCAGGCGCTGGCCCAGGTTGCTGGCACTGGGGAAATTGCCACAGCCGGCCAGTCCGCCGTGAATGTAACTTCCGGTACCGCCCCTACCCCTGCCGCGAACGAGGCGGCCATTTCGAACAGCAATAATGCAGCGAACAGCAAAAATGCGTCAAACAGGGACAGCAGTGCCAAGGTTACGCTCAAGTTCGTCGATGCGGATATCGAATCGGTGATCGCGGCGGTCGGCGATTACACCGGAACCACATTCATCATCGACCCGCGGGTCAAGGGCACGCTCACGCTGGTATCCGAGAAGCCGCTCACCAAGGCCCAGGCTCTCCAGTTGCTGGGGTCGGTGTTGCGCCTGCGCGGCTACACCATCGTCAGCGGCAGCGGCTACAGCAAAGTGGTACCCGAAGCGGAAGCCAAGCTGCAGGCTGGCCCGTTTCAGGCCAATGCCGGCCGCAGAGTGCGCGGCGACCAGATCGCTACCGAGGTGTTCCGACTGAATTTCGAATCGGCCGCAAACCTGGTGGCGGTGTTGCGTCCGTTGATCTCGCCAAACAACACCATCAATGCCAACCCGAGCAGCAACTCGCTGGTCATCACCGATTATGCCGACAACCTGGTACGGCTGGGCAAGATCATCGCAGCGCTGGATGGCCCGGAGAACAAGGAACTGGATGTGGTGCCCATCCGTTATGCGGTTGCCTCCGATATTGCTGTGATGGCCAACCGGCTGCTCGAGTCCAGCGGGACCCCCATGGCAAATGCGATCAGCGTGCTGGCTTATCCGCGCACCAACTCGGTCATCGTGCGCGCACCTTCGGAGGCCCGCGCTGATCTCGCAAAAGCGCTGATCGAAAAGCTGGACCAGCCAACCGCACAACCGGGCAATGTGCATGTGGTCTATCTGAAAAATGCCGAAGCGACCAAGCTTGCGCAAACACTGCGCGCAGTGGTGTCGTCCGATAGCTCGGCAATCAGTTCAACAAGCGCTTCGATACTGTCGTCTCCGTCATCTGCATCACCCCCGCCGCGCCCTGCCGGCCAATCTTCGCTTTCCAGCGGCGGTTCCGCCGGATTTATCCAGGCCGATCCGGCCACAAACACTTTGATCATCACTGCCAACGAGTCGGTCTACCGCGACTTGCGCACGGTGATCGACAAGCTCGATGCCCGCCGCGCCCAGGTCTACATCGAATCCCTGATCGTGGAAGTGGATGCCAGCAAAGCGGCCGAACTTGGCGTCCAGTGGGCCGGCCTGTCGGGCAATTCAACCAGCAACACGCGCGTCGGGGCATTGACCGGATTCAGCAGCGGAGGCAACAATTTGATCAGCCAGGCCGCAGCAAAAGTTGGCGGCACAGCCCTCGCGCCTGGCAACGGATTATCCATCGGCGTTTTCAACCAGACGGGATTGGGTGCTTTGGCTCATGCGCTTGAAACGGATACGCACGCAAACATCCTTTCGATGCCCAATCTGATCACACTCGATAACGAAGAGGCAAAGATAGTCGTCGGACAAAACGTGCCTTTCATCACCGGGCAATACACCACGACGTCTTCGTCGACAAGTGCCGGGGTGAGTCCGTTCCAGACGATCGAGCGCCAGGACATCGGTTTGACACTGCAGGTGAAACCGCAGATATCGGAAGGCGGTACGGTCAAGATGGTGATCCATCAGGAAACTTCAGGAATCGATACGTCGGTCAACACCGGCGGAGCCGGACTGGCGACCACAAAACGCTCGATCGATACCAACGTGCTGGTGGATGATGGGCAAATCATCGTACTGGGCGGCCTGATCGACGACAATTTGCAGGACAGTGTGGAAAAAGTACCCGTGCTGGGCAATATCCCGATCATTGGCGGTTTGTTCCGTTACAAGACGCGCAACCATGTGAAAACCGACCTGATGGTGTTCCTGCGCCCGACCATCATACGCAGCAACGAACAAAGCGTCAGCCTGTCGGGTGACCGCTATGACTATATACGTAATGCGGAAGTCGCCGGACAATCTGAACAGACCAATTTGCTGCCGGATACCAACTTGCTGCCCAACATGGGCGCTGCCGAATTGCCTCCGCTACGGGATGGCCGCATGGTCGGCGGGCCGCTGGTCAAACAAATTGAACCGGTAGCGCCGGGCGTAACACCTTTGGTGCAACCACAATCTGCCGTTCAGCCTCAGCCCCCTGCTGCTGCGCCGAACCCGTAACCGATCATGAGTAACCCGGTCCCGGATGCCCGCCTGCTTCCATACGCTTACGCCCGCGACTTTATGCTGCTGGCGCAGCGCAACAGCGAATCCGACGGACCGGTTGAAGTCTGGATATCCGAAGCAACCGCGCCGGCCTCTATCGCGGAAGTGAGCCGCTGTTTCGGACCGGTCAGGCTAAAATCCTTGCCGCGCAGCGAAATTGAAGCAGCAATCGCCAAAGCCTATGCCGGTTCGGGCGGCGACGCTGCACAGGTCATCGACGAATACGAATCCGATCTCGACCTCAACAAGCTGATGCTGGATATGCCGGCAATCGAGGATTTGCTTGAATCCGCCGACGATGCGCCGGTGATCCGCATGATCAACGCGCTGCTGACCCAGGCACTGCGCGAAGGGGCCTCGGACATCCATATCGAGCCGTTTGAACAGGTTTCGGTGGTGCGCTTCCGCATCGACGGCAGCCTGCGCGACGTGGTCAGGCCGAAGAAGGCGATCCATGCTTCGCTGATCTCGCGCATCAAGATCATGGCGCAGCTCGACATCGCCGAAAAGCGCCTGCCGCAGGACGGCCGCATCACGCTGCGTGTCGGCGGCAAACCGGTCGATGTGCGGGTCTCGACGCTGCCGACCGGGCATGGCGAGCGCGCGGTGCTGCGGCTGCTCGACAAGGAAGCGGGCGGGCTGGATTTGCACAATCTGGGCATGAGCCCGGAAGTGCTGGCGCAATTCGACAGGCTGATCTCGCAGCCGCACGGCATCGTGCTGGTCACCGGCCCGACCGGTTCGGGCAAAACCACCACGCTGTATGCCGCGCTGTCGAGACTGAACTCGACCAGCACCAATATCCTGACGGTCGAAGACCCGATCGAATACGAACTGAACGGCATCGGCCAGACCCAGGTCAACCCGCGCATCGAAATGACGTTTGCCAAGGCGCTGCGCGCAATCCTGAGGCAGGATCCGGACATCATCATGATCGGCGAGATTCGCGACCTGGAAACCGCGCAGATCGCGGTGCAGGCTTCGCTGACCGGACACCTGGTGCTGGCAACCCTGCACACCAATGATTCAGCCGCGGCAGTCACCCGCCTGCTCGACATGGGTATCGAACCCTTCCTGCTGTCATCGTCGCTGCTCGGCGTGGTCGCGCAACGCCTGGTGCGCAAACTGTGCCCGCACTGCAGGCGCCTTGACGGCCAATACTGGCACGAAGTCGGTTGCGACAAGTGCGGCCACACCGGTTATCAGGGTCGGGTGGGCGTGTATGAACTATTGCTGACTACCGAACAGATCCGTGCGCAGATCCATAACCGCGCATCGGAAGCCGAGATACGCACAACCGCCCAGCAAAACGGAATGCGCACCATGCGCGAAGACGGCGAGCGCTGGCTGGCAGACGGCACTACCACGCAGGCAGAATTGCTGCGCGTGACCAAGGACTAGCGGACAGAGAACAATTCATGCCGGCATTCAGTTATGAAGCAGTCGATGCGGCGGGTGCCAGCAAAACTGGCGTTGTCAATGCCGACAGCGCCCGTGCCGCGCGTTCCGACCTGCGCGCGCAGGGTCTGGTACCCCTCTCGGTCGTCACCATCGAAACCCAGCTGGACGCGGCAGGAGCAACAAAACGGGGTGCCTTCGGCGACCATCTCTCAACGGTCGAGCTCGCGCTGTTCACCCGCCAGCTTGCCAGCCTGCTCGAGGCCAGCCTGCCGCTGGAACAGGCATTGTCCGCATTGCTGGAACAAGCAGAGCGCAACTACACGCGCGACCTGATCGCGTCGATCCGTTCGGAAGTGATGGGTGGAGCATCATTGTCCGATGCGCTGGCGCGCCACCCGCGCGACTTTGCCGACATCTACCGCGCGCTGGTTTCGTCCGGCGAACAGATCGGCCAGCTGGCCAAGGTGTTGTCGCGGCTGGCCGACTACATCGAGCGGCGCAATGCGCTGGTGCAAAAGGTCAGGCTCGCGTTTACCTATCCCGCGATCGTCACCGTGGTCGCATTCCTGATCGTGATCTTCCTGCTGACCTATGTGGTGCCGCAGATCGTGTCGGTGTTCGCCAATACCAAACAGAAATTGCCGTTCCTGACCACCGTGATGCTGGACGTTTCGGATTTCGTGCGGCATTACGGGTGGTTCGTATTGCTGGCTGTAATCGTGCTGGGATTTGCCTGGCGCCGTGCGCTGAAAAATCCCGCAATCAGGATGCGCTGGCATACCTGGCTGCTGGATCTGCCGATGTACGGAAGATTCGAGCGCAGCCTCAACACCTCAAGGTTTGCCAGCACACTGGCTATCACCACCGGTTCCGGCGTGCCGATATTGCGCGCGTTGCAGACCAGCCGCGACACGCTGACCAATGTCGCGTTGCGCGCGCAGGTAGAGGAAGCCACCAACAACGTGCGCGAAGGTGTCAGCCTGGCCCGAGCGCTGTCGGCGCACAAGCATTTCCCGGCCATGCTGATACACATGATCCGCGCCGGCGAAGTCACCGGGGAATTGCCGGCGATGCTGGAGCGCGCCGCCAACGCGCAGGAGCAGGATCTGGAGCGCCGTGCAATGACAATGGCCAGCCTGCTGGAACCCGCCTTGATACTGGCGATGGGTGTGGTCGTATTGCTGATTGTGCTGGCCGTGCTGATGCCGATTATCGAAATTAACCAACTGGTTCACTGACGGCAACCGGAAAATGACACAGGAAATGAAATGAAACGCTGGCCGCTTATAACTAGTTTTGCGCTGTTCATCGCGCTGTGCGTGTCGGCCGCCTATTGGGCGATGCAATTGTTCAGTCCGCCGCCGCGGGCGCTTGCGGCACCACCGCAAAACCTCGAGGTTCGCCCGAATCTGGATGCTGCGGCTGCACTGCTTGGTGGTTTTACCAAAGCGGTCGTCGCAAGCAATTATCAGTTGAAGGGCGTGGTGATGGCGAGCGATCCGTCAGAAAGCGTTGCAATACTGGTAGCAGACGGCAAGAAGCCGCAAACAGTCAGAACCAACGCGGAAGTGGAGCCTGGCGTGACAATCAAGGAAGTGCAGCGCGACCATGTGTTGCTGTCCGAACGCGGGGTAATCAAGCGGGTGGAGTTGCCCGCCAAAAAACTCCGATGAAGCCGCCGACTTTGACTTAAGCGCCTGAAAGCATGATCCACATCCGCGAAATCGACCATCTTGTTCTGCGTGTGCTCGATCTCAACCGAATGCTGCAGTTTTACTGCGGTATACTCGGCTGCGCCGTGGATCGGGTGCAGGATGAAATCGGCCTGGTGCAATTGCGTGCCGGCCGATCGATCATCGATCTGGTTCATGTCGAAGGGGAAATCGGCCGCGCTTGCGGCGTGGCACCCGAAGCTACGGGACGAAACCTGGATCAT
Source organism: Gallionella sp. (assembly GCA_049580605.1). Lineage (GTDB taxonomy): Bacteria > Pseudomonadota > Gammaproteobacteria > Burkholderiales > Gallionellaceae > Gallionella. Next base: position 13,616 of record JBAUQH010000139.1, read on the forward strand.
TTCTGCCTGCGCGTCGAGCCTTTCGACGAACCGGTCATCCGGACTGAACTGGAGGGACAGGGAATCGAGGTAGGACCGGTCATCCCCAGGTACGGAGCGGAAGGAATCGGCCCGTCCATCTACATCAAGGATCCGGAAGGAAATGTCGTCGAACTGAAAGGCCCGCCAGCGCACGAACGCAAGGGATGAAAAAAGCGCGGCAAGTCCGCGCCTTTTTCACGGTCCCGGGAATATTCCTGATTCTTAAGTGTCGTACCTTCCTCAGGTATTCTGCACCACGATTTTTGGGAACGCCGCGCTGTGATCCTGCGCCATGTCCGCGACCCTGACCGCGATACGGCGTGCTATCTGCTTGTACACCTTGGCAATGTTTCCCTCCGGATCGGCAGCCACCGTCGGATTCCCGGAATCGGCCTGCTCGCGGATGCGGATATCCAGCGGCAGACTGCCCAGGAATTCCACGTTGTAATCGGAACACATCCTTTCGCCGCCGCCGGCACCGAAGATATGTTCCTCGTGGCCGCATTTCGAGCAGATATGCGTGCTCATGTTTTCGACGATGCCGACGATCTTGATGCCGACCTTTTCGAACATCTTGAGGCCCTTGCGCGCGTCCATCAGCGCGATATCCTGGGGTGTGGTGACAATTACAGCGCCGGTGACCGGCACCTTTTGTGCCAGCGTCAGCTGGATGTCCCCGGTACCCGGCGGCAGGTCCACCACCAGATAATCGAGGTTGTCCCAGCGCGTCTGGTGGAGCAATTGGTCAAGCGCCTGCGTCACCATCGGACCGCGCCAAACCATGGGCGTATCTTCGCCATCAATCATGAATCCGATCGACATCGCCTGCAGGCCGTGATTCGTCATCGGCTCCAGGGATTTTCCGTCGACCGAGCTGGGTTGCCCGGAAATTCCGAGCATGGTGGGTTGCGAAGGACCGTAGATATCCGCATCCAGCACCCCGACACGCGCGCCCTCGGCCGCCAGCGCCAGCGCCAGATTCACCGCGGTCGTCGATTTTCCGACACCGCCCTTGCCGCTCGCGACGGCTATGATGTTCTTCACGCCTTCCACCAGCTTCACGCCGCGCTGCACCGCGTGGGATACGACCTTGCTGGTCACGTTGACGCTGATCTTGCCTGCACCCGGCAACGCAGCGTTCAGATGCGATTCGACCATTGCGCGTATTTCGTCCCACACGCTTTTGGCCGGGTAACCGAGCAGAATGTCGAGCGACACGCCGCTGCCGCTGACCTTGATGTTCTTGACGGACTTTCCGCTGACAAAATCCTTCTTGGTGTTCGGATCGATCAAATTCTTCAACGCATTTTGCACATCTGTTTCGCTAAAACTCATCACTTACTCCCGGTTCAGATATAAAGGCTCAAGCTGCTATTTTAAACGATGTTGACTAAATTTATCAGGTATTGTTTGCGATTATTTTTTCGATCCCGGAAGCGGTTCACGGCTCGCTCCGGCGGAGGCCACGCGATCCAGATAATCCCGCCACAACGCGGGCTGGTATTTTGCCAGTTTATAAAGGTATCCCCAGGTGTAAAGTCCGGAGTCATGGCCGTCATCGAAATCAATTTGCACGGCATAACTGCCGACCGGAGCGATCGCGTTGATACCGACTTCCTTTTTGCCCACTTGCAAAACCTGCTGTCCTGGACCGTCGCCGCTGACGTCGGCGGAAGGCGAAAATACCCTCAGGAATTCACTCGGTAGTTGATAACAGATCCCGTCGCTGAATGTGATTTCCAGTATCCGTGACTGCTGGTGCAACTTTATTTCGGTGGGTTGCTCTGACATGGTTGAGCTTTGCTCCGTTGCCGGGCAGTATTCCGCTGCCCCTGTTGAATTCTATCTGCGTTTGTATAAATCGTTTGCTCGCTGAACAATCAGTGAAAATGGCAAATCAGCAAGATTGCCGAAGCGCTGCAGCGCCCTGTCCAGCAGCGCGGCCACATCGCTGACGTCGGCATTTTCATCCATCACGAATTGCAGCCCTTTCAAGCCGCCGCACTGTATACGCATGTCCTGTGCATGCGGCAGCGGCCCTTCAATATGCGGTTTGCCCAGTGCAAACGAGAAGTTGTCGCGAAACAGATCACGCAATGCGTTACAGCGTTGATGCGCAACCGCATCGTTGCAGGCAACGAGTTCACGCTCGGCGATATTATGCTTCTCGGCCATCGAACAATCCGCGCAGCGGGTCAGTATGGATTTTTCAAACGGGCAATTACGCGGAAATGCCGATGTCAGCGCCTGGCGATAGGCTGCTTCATCCATCGCTTCTGCCTAATCATCCTGAGGATTTGGAACGGCCTCGCGTACTTGATTAAGCAGATCCTCGGCGTGCAGTTCCGTTTCGGCAAAGATCACCTTGATCGTGCATAGCGCGTTGCCGGGAAGTTCGCTGCGCAGCTGTTTGGCACGATTCGATGCATCGCGGAACGCATCATGCTGCTCCAGCTTTTCCAGTTGCCGAATCGGTTTTTCAAGTATCTTGTACACGTAATAAGGCATTCCAGTCTTTCTTAATTGGTTCAGAACAGGCTCAATGGAATTGGGCCGGTCAGGATTTGCTGGTCGGTTTCAGGAACGTGATCACGTTCGAACCTGGTGCATTCTTGCTTGCGCAACTGCCCTCGCCGACGCCGGCATCGCGCTCGGCTTCATGCAGCATGTTGATCACATCAACATAGTGCTTCTGCTTCACCATCATCAGCGCAGTCAGACCGCCCTCGTTGCGCGCGGTGACATCGGCACCCGCTTTCAGCAGCGTTTCGACCACCGCGGTTTCACCGTAGCCTGCCGCCAGCATCAGGGGGCGGATACCGTAGCCGATCGGCATTTCCACATCTGCCCCCGCGTCGATCAGCGCCTGAACCACATCGGCAAACCCCCGGTCGAGGTCAGCGTTATATGCCGCCTTCATCAACGCAGTCCAGCCGCGTTCATCGCTTGCATTGACCCCTGCCCCGGCATCAAGCAACGCCGATACCATAGCCAGATTTCCGGTGTGTGCAGCCAGCATCAGCAGCGTGCAACCGTCGCTGTCCCGCGAATTCACATCGGCTCCGTCGGCCATCAAATTGCGGGCGGCGTTGATGTCGCCCGCATTGACCGCTTCAATTAACTTTGCAGACATGTTGTTCCCTTTGCGATATTTACAAACCTTCCTGTCTCAATTATTCCGTGCGCCCTGGTTAACCCACTTCTTCAATATCTCTATCTTGTCACGCGCCAGACCGCCGCTCATACCGAACGGCATCTTGATGGATTCATGGACACGCCCCTCGATCACCTGGATGAAGATGCTGGTAAAACTGTCTCCGGGCTTGATCACGGATCCGAACTTGGTTCCCTTCATCAGGCTCTGGTAGGTGCTCATATTAAGCCCGCTTTTCTCGAAGCCCTTGCCTCCCGGCTGGTGACAGCTCAGACAATAGTCATGCAGGATAGGAAAGACATCATCCTTGTAGCTGATGTCGCCCTTTTCCTGAACAGTTGACGCCAGAGCAGGAAACGAAAGCAGCACAACAACGACACCGCCGAGTAAAGTATTGCATTTCATCATTTGCTCCTTAAAGTAGAAATCAGTTGGTCCAGCAGCCTGAAATATTTCTATTCCTTACTCTGTTGTCCGGATTGCGGGATTGTGCCACTGGTTGCATATGCTATTTGAGACGCAACCAGATCTGTTTCTTCACAAAATATAGCAATATCGTCAGTAAGACCAGATATCCGATTACATAATATCCCAGCCTGTGCCGTTCCTGTTCATGCGGATCTGCCGCCCAGTAAAGAAATGATACGATGTCGTGGGCCGTTGCCCTGATCTGTTCGCGCTGGGCATGATCGGTCGTGGTGCTCATTCCGAGCGGGTCAGGCATATGGGTTGCAGGGAAGATACGATTGTGGATCACGCCGTCCGGCGTGCTGTAATAGCCCAACAGGTAGGAATACACGTAGTCCGCCCCGCCCTCGCGTGCCTTGGTCATCAGGCTCAAGTCCGGGGGAACCAGGTTAAAGGATTGCATGGCTGCCTCGTCGGACATCAGGCCGGTAAGCGGCGCATCGAGCGGCTGGTCGCCGCGCCATCCGTCAATTTTTTTCCGGTCGATGCCCAAATTGGCGAGATCGAGATACGTGACGTATTTCAGATTGTGGCAGCTGTGGCAGTTGTTCATCAGGTCGTCCACCCCGCGCGCGATTGCGGGCAGCCCGGTGTCAACCTTGATATGCTCAAGCGCGGTTTCTGCGGCCCATACTGGCGAGGCAGAGCAGCACAATAACAACAAAACGATCAGTTTATTCATTTGCTGTCTCCACTGCGACGGTGCGGGTGCTTTTGGCTTTGTTCAACGGCATCGCTTGCCATCAATTCCTTGAGTTCGGGGGGAAGTCCGCGCTGGATCAGCCATCGTTCCTCCTTCTTGGAAAGGATCGGAAGCAGCACGAACAGCCCGAAGTAACAAATCGTCGCAATTCTGCCCAACAGGATGGTCTGATCGCTGGGAGGGTTCCAGCCGACATACCCCAGCACCAGCATATCCACCACGAACAGGAAGAACATCACGCGATACCAGGGACGGTAATGCGCCCCGCCGGGAATGCGGGAACGGTCCAGGTAGGGCATGAAGGAAAACACCATCACCGACAACCCCATCGCGACCACGCCGC
>JBAUQH010000140.1:0-27034 GCA_049580605.1 Gallionella sp.
ATCTTCTTTGAGGCTGTCCTTGAAAGGCGGCATTCCGGTTGCAAAAGGCACGCCGCCTTCAGCGATTGACCAGTACAGATATCCGTCAGTTGCCAACCTCGTCTTGCTGAAGGCGGCAATATTTGCAGGTGGAGGGGACAGATTCTTTCCGGCCTCGCCATCCCCTGAACCTGTTGGTCCATGACAAAGGGCACAGTTTTGTTCATATAGGCGCTTGCCATCCCCAATATACCTGGTGGTATGTTTCAATGGGTTTGTTTTGGTCGCGTAGTTTGGATCGACGCCGTTTCGCATCACATATTGATGGCGAACCCTAGACATGCCCATCATGCCCCCGCCTTCCATCATTCCCGTCGTCTGGCCCATCATCTGGCCAGACACTGGCGCTGACAGGAGTAAGGCGGCCAATATTGAAAAGTTGTTTACATGAATTTTCATGATGTCTTCGCTTTCCACTTCAATTTAGTGTGTCTAAATCGATTGATTTCATTAGGCGAATGCGGCCGGCTATAAGGTGAACCATCATTTGCGCAACTTCCATTTGCCCCGGTATTTGCAGGTTTATCCGTGTGCAGAACGGCTGTCTTCGGGCGCCCCGTCCCGCTCGTCCAATCCATAATCCCGCACCACGGTTGCAACCCGTATCCGGTATGCCGAGAATACGCTGCTCCGTCCCCTTGCCTGAACTTTTCGATGCTCCTCCGTGTTTCGCCAGGTGCGGATTGATTCTTCGTTCCGCCAAAAAGAAAGTGACAGGAATTTCCCTTTTGTAGTCAGGCTCTCGAATCGTTCTATCGAAATGAATCCTTCGATTTCCTCCAGGAGGGGCCTCAGTTCGGCTGCCAGATCAAAATACGCCTTGGCCCCGTTTTCGACCGGCCAGACTTCGAAAATTACTGCAATCATGATGATCTCCTGTGGGGGGTACGGCCGAGCCCAAACGTTAAGCCAAGAAAAAGCCTGCAGTTTGCACGTTGCTACTCATGCGTGATTCCCCGGCAGACAGCGGCAATTTTGTTTCCGTCCGGGTCTCGCACATATGCCGCATAGAAGTCTTCGTTGTACTGCGGCCGCAGTCCGGGTTCGCCTTCTGATGTCCCGCCGTGCTGCAACGCGGCAGCATGAAAATCCTGCACAGCTTTCCAGCTAACGGCAGACAACGCGACCATCGTGCCGTTGCCGGGCGTGGCGGGCTGGCCGTTGAATGGCGCGCAGACCCACAACGCCAGTTCGGTCCTGCCTTGCTCCTGGTACGTGCCCCACCCAGCCCAACCATCCCAGTCTTCCTCGCCCGGCGTCGCGCAGCGGTGCAAACCGAGCGGCTCGAGCGTGGCGTCATAGAATTCAATCGCACGCTCAAGGTCATTGGTCCCAAGGCAGATGTAGGTGAACAAGTTCGGTTCCTCTGGCGTCTAATATGGTCATCAGGTGCACGCTCAAGCGCGGTCTCGCTTGATGGATTTGTTGGGCTGGACATAACCATCCATATCCACAACTATTTAAATGCGAGAGGAGCCGCAAACCAGCAATCGGTCTGCGATTGCGTTGTGGTTATTTTTTTGGCGTATAGCTGAATTTTTGGCCGCCGACGGTCGCCTCATACATCAACCCGCCTTTCGCGACGGTGAAAATAGCCATGCCCCGGTAGTAGCTGCCCGAGGTTTTGGCGTCATGTTTGCCGCCGCTCGCACCGGCGGAAGAACCGGTGGTTGTTGCCTGTGCTGAAGCGCCGGCGGTAATTGCTACCGCCGATGCCTGCGCGCCGAATTCGAAATTTCCGCCGGCGAATTCGTCGAACGCGCGTTTGTCTTCGAAGAATATGATTTGGCTGAAGGCCTGCCCGCCCAACTGCAAGCCCAAGGTGATCTGGGTCATCGAGGTGTCGCCCACGTATTTGCCCTCGGCGTATACCCTGCCCGAGCCATGCGCGCCGCCAATTCCGATGCCGCCTTTGCCGATCGTCGGAAACACGGCATACCCATAGCTCGTCCTGAAAAACTGTCCGCTTTCACCGGCCCCGCGGAAAACATTGATCGTATCCGCGTATTCATCGGCGAGGGCTTGGGCGGCCGGGAAAATTAACAGTGACAAGACGAGAAGTCTGCGCAATAGCAAGTACATGGTTGGTCCCTCCATCGGTTAATCGATGATAACGGCAAAATCTGCGTGTTCAGAATATATCATCGCCGCTTCACCCTCAACTCCCCGGATTATTTCGGCTAACCGAAATGTCGCCCGTTGGTCGCGGACTTGGCGACTGCCTGTTACCTTCAAACATCTCGTAACCGCTTATTCTGAGCGTTTACGGCGCAATGATTTGCGGATCGTTTGCAGGAATCTGTATGACCTTGGCTTGTATTTCATTCACCTAGTTATCGGCGCGTATGCCGCGGTATGATGCACAACATGAAGGATAGGGCCTGCGCTAAAATGCAGTATTTGCGGGATTCCTGCATGTGCGCATGTAGATTTATTTTCCATTTGGGATTTATTTTTTATCTCATACATGGCTGAAATATTAACTTCTCCTATACCAGGGATGGCGCCCCCACTTTTGCCGTACATAATTTTTACCAAGCGCTTATCAAGCCAATCAACAGAATTAATGCCGCAACTTTCAGTTGGAGGCATCTGAACCCCACTATTTTCCAACTTATTAAAATCAACGTCCATTATTTCTTATTGTCCAACAATACCCGGTATTAGCGTATACGATCTCATCAATTCTCAAGGTAGGCCGGGTAAGGACATCATCGTTTTCAATAAAAGCTAAACGATAAAACATACCTCGAAGTCCATCAGGAGAATCATCAAGAATTGATGTATCAGATTGCCCACTCGAAATAAAGGATATCCACCTGTATGCGGGTGGGGAACTATCAACAACCGTTGATTTGAAATGTTCCATCGCTTTAGAATTCGCAACAAGGCTAAATAAAGCTAAGAACAAAACGAAGGGTATATATAGTTAGGTTTGATATTCATGACCTATACCCATTATTGAGTTTGCTCTTTACAAAACATAAAGTTTGAGCTGGGCGGGAAGCAACGGCTCGCCGTTGTCTCATCACTCAAGCGAGTGGTGAGGCGGCCGCTTTTTGGTCATGTCGGGTATGTCCTGCGGCGTCTCAGCAAAAACCAGCTCGCTTCGAGTACCAATACTAACGGGCCATACACAAGGCCTGCTGCGTTATAGAACGTCGCCGACCCGGCTTCAGAAACGATTTCCACAATTAAGAGAATAGTCAGCGCTGAAAGAACCGGCAAAACGACATCTCTCCGCAGTATGACGGAATAGTAGATCCCGATGGGTACCGATACAAGCGCGATTAATGCTAATGGGATCAGAACAAGAAGACCTATGCCGCCTGCGGTTCCACTATCCGTGCCAATGGCACTGGTCAGGCCTGCAATGAGACTGCATGTTCCCGGTGGCACGAAACAACCATAAGCAAAGTCATGCTTACCTCTCTGAATAGCAGGCATGGTCGCGTCAGCTCACTTCATGCTGCTCAACGTAAAGTAGACACCCTAAATTTTGCCTGTACCGTAAAGGCGCCTTTGAGATGTGCAATCTGGCATCCTTCCCGAAATGTCGAGTTTGTATTTGAGGTGAATTTATGGGATCCCCCAATTTTCCGGATAAATAAACCGTCATCAGATCTCCCAAGTTGTTTGATCAAGTGGGTATAAAGCGCTCACGCAGAGCAACCCCATGTTTACTGAATTAAACGCCATATCTTCCTCTGCGGCAAGAGTTGCCCTCAAGACATGGGTGGGCGGTTTGCCGACAAAGGTCATATAATCACACGGTTTGTTGTAGTTTCATTTTCGGGTTTATACGATTGGGGAATGCTCTTGGGTCTGGGGCCGGTGATGCTGGATATGCTGGGCACGCGACTGACTGCGGAGGATGAAGCTCGGTTGAGTCATCCGCTGGTCGGCGGGGTGATCCTGTTCGCGCGCAATTACGCGTCGCCCGGCCAGCTTGCCGAACTCACAGCCGCGATCCACGCGCTGCGCACGCCGCCGCTGCTGATCGCGGTGGACCACGAGGGCGGGCGGGTGCAGCGCTTTCGCGAGGGGTTCACCAAGATTCCCGCGATGCGCGAACTGGGCAGGATTTGGGACGGCCATCCGCAACGCGCGCGCCACCTGGCACAGCAGGCCGGCTATGTGCTGGCCGCGGAATTGCGCGCCTGCGGTGTGGACTTCAGTTTCACGCCGGTGCTGGACGTGGATTACGGCCAGAGCAGCGTGATCGGCGACCGTGCGTTCCACGGCGATCCGCAGGCGATCGCGGAACTGGCGCACAGCCTGATGCTGGGACTGAAACAGGGCGGGATGCATTCGGTCGGCAAGCATTTCCCCGGCCACGGCTACGTGCAGGCGGATTCGCACCTGGCTATACCGGTGGACGAACGCGCGTTCGTCGATATCGAGATGTGCGACCTGATCCCGTTTCGCCGCATGGTGGAATGCGGCCTGGCCGCGGTGATGCCTGCCCATGTGATCTACCCCAGGGTGGACAGCCGGCCGGCCGGTTTCTCGCCGGTCTGGCTGAAGAACATCCTGCGCGGGCAACTGGGTTTCGAGGGTTGCGTGTTCAGCGACGACCTGAGCATGGAAGGCGCGACTGTCGCGGGCGGCATCGTGCAGCGCGCGGAAGCCGCGCTGAATGCCGGCTGCGACATGGTACTGGTGTGCAACAGGCCGGATTCGGCGGACGAATTGCTGCGCGGGTTGAACTGGGAAATGCCCGCCGCAAGCCGCGCCCGGCTCGCGCAGATGCGCGGCAAGCCGCGTCCGGAATCGCTGACCCGTCTGCATGAACAGCAGCAGTTCCTGAAAGCGCTGGACGAGGTCGCCGCGATCGGCATGAGCAACTCTGAATTGCCGCTTGCCTGACCGGCCCGGTGTCGGCGAGTATTATGTCTGTCTGCGGGGCGTGAGATAATCCGCGTCATCTTGTTGCTTGTGTTAAAACCTCTAGAAATTTGTTTTTCGGGATGAAGCGCAAGGAGTCGCGCAGCAAATGACGAGGCATATCACGCTGATAGACGAGGAATGAGCGAGCACGCGACGCTGCGATTCGCCCCAAAAACGGATTTATAGAGGTTTTTATGAGTCAATTGCAAGAAGCTCTCCTGGTAATCGGTATCGGCGTGATCATCGCGGTGTATATCTACGGCTGGTGGCAGCAAAGGCAATATCGGAGCAAATTCAGCACGGCATTCAAGTCCAGCCATAGCGACGCACTTTACCACCCTGCCAACGCAGGGCAGGCTGGTTACCCGGTGCTGCAGGCCGATGATGCGGAAGACGGTGCGGTCGACATGAACATTGGAATCGGGGATGCAGGGCTCGGGGATGCAGGGCTCGGGGATGCAGGGCTCGGGAATGCAGGGCTCGGGAATGCAGGACTCGGGAATGCAGGACTGGCGGATGCGCTATCCGCAACCAGCGTGCTGGACGATTCCTGCGCACTGCTGAATGCGCGCAGCGATTTCATCATCGAACTGCGCCTGTCCGAACCCAGCCATGCGGCGGTGCTGGACGGTCTTTGGCAGCGCAAATTCGATTTCCGCAAGCCGGTGCAGGTGTGCGGCCTGACGCTGAACGGAAAAAAATGGGAGCGCGTGATCGCCGAAAGCCAGGTGCTCTATGTGAGCTTCCGCGTTGCCCTGCAACTGGTCGACCGAGCCGGCGCGATCAGCGAAACGAAGCTGGCGGATTTCAGCGACCTGGTGCTGGGAGTCGCCGGGCAGATCAAGGCCGATACCACGGTGCCGGACATTCGCGAAACCTATCGCCATGCGCTTGAAATGGACGCTTTCTGCGCCGAGGTGGACCAGATGGTCGGGGTCAACCTGGTGCCGCCGGGCGGCCGCCTGCTGCGCGGCGGAAAAATCGCGCAGGCAGCCAATTTGCAGGGCATGACGCTCGAAGCGGACGGCGCGTTCCACCTGCAGGATGCCCAGGGCCGTACCCTGTTCAGCCTGATCAACAAGGACAACCAGCCCTTCCAGCATCTCACGCTTGAAACGTTCAGCACACCGGGCATCACGCTGTTGCTGGACGTGCCGCGTGTGGATAATCCCGGCCCGCAATTCGACCGGATGATGCAGGTCGCCCACGGCCTGGGCAAGGAACTGCAGGCCAACCTGGTGGATGATCACGGCGTCGCGCTCAGTGAAAAGGGCCTGGCGTTGATCCGCGAGCGCATCAACGACGTCGAGCTGAAAATGTGCACCAAAGGCATGACGCCGGGCAGTTCCCAGGCGCGCAGGCTGTTTTTCTGATGACGGCATCGCGGCGCAGGCATTGCCGCCCCGGATGCCGGGCAATCCCGTGTCATGGCGCCGCCATCGTTTGCTGCTTCGTGCAGGGGTCCTGCAAGTGAGTTCCGCGCAACGCATTGCGACCCTGCGTGCGGAAATTGAGAAGCACAACCACCGGTATTACGTGCTGGACCAGCCGCTGGTTCCGGACGCGGAATACGACCGGCTGTTCCGCGAACTGCTGGAACTCGAATCCCGCCATCCCGATCTGGTCACGCCCGATTCCCCGACCCGGCGCGTCGGCGGGGCGGTGCTCGATGCGTTTGCACCGGTCCGCCATGCCGTGGCGATGCTGTCGATACGCACCGAGACCGACATCAGCGACGAAGGCGCGATTGCGTTCGATGCCAGGGTGCGCCGCGAACTGAGGCTGGGCGAAACCGACCCTGCCGTCGAGTACGGTTGCGAACTGAAATTCGACGGGTTGGCGATCAACCTGCGCTATGAGCAGGGCGTGCTGGTGCAGGCTGCCACGCGCGGCGACGGCGAGACCGGCGAGGACGTGACCCAGAACGTGCGCACCATCCACTGCATTCCGCTGCAGCTGCGCGGCTGCGATGTTGCGGTGCTGGAGGTTCGCGGCGAAGTCTATATGTCGCGCCGCGATTTCGAGCGCTACAACGAAAAGCAGCGCGCGCAGGGTCTGCCCGCGCTGGTAAATCCGCGCAACGGCGCGGCGGGCAGCATACGCCAGCTCGATCCGGCGCTCGCCGCCCGCCGCCCGCTGTCGTTCTTCGCGTATGGCCTGGGCGAAGTGCGCGGCTGGGAATTGCCCGCGACGCACAGCGCGCTGCTGGACGCGCTGGACAAAATGGGCGTGCCGGTCAGCGCGGAACGGGCGGTAGTGCACGGTGCGCAGGGCCTGATGGAATTTCACCGGCGCATCGCGGCGGAACGCGACAGCCTGCCGTTCGACATCGACGGCGTGGTGTACAAGGTCAACAGCATTGCGCTGCAGGAGAAACTCGGTTTCGTGACGCGCGAGCCGCGCTGGGCCTGCGCGCACAAATATCCGGCGGAGGAGCAGATGACCGTGGTGAACGGCATCGATATCCAGGTCGGACGCACCGGCAAGCTGACGCCGGTCGCAAAACTGGAGCCGGTGTTCGTCGGCGGTACCACGGTTTCCAATGCGACCCTGCACAACGAGGACGAGACGCGGCGCAAGGACGTGCGCATCGGCGATACCGTGATTGTGCGCCGCGCCGGCGACGTGATACCGGAAGTGGTCGGCGTGGTGTTCGACCGGCGTCCTGCAAATGCCGGCAAGCCGTTCGACCTGTTTCACCTGCTGCACGGCCATTGTCCGGTGTGCGGCAGTGCGATTGTGCGCGAGGAAGGCGAGGCGGACTGGCGCTGCAGCGGCGGGCTGTTCTGTCCGGCGCAGCGCAAGCAGGCGCTGCTGCATTTTGCCGGACGCCGCGCGCTGGACATCGAGGGACTGGGCGACAAACTGGCCGACCAGCTGGTGGACGGCGGCATCGTCAGCACGCCGGCCGACCTGTACGACAGGCATAAACTGAATTTGCAGAAGTTGGCCGGGCTGGAGCGCATGGGCGAGAAGTCGGCCGGCAACCTGGTCGATGCGATCGAGCGCAGCAAGCAGACCACGCTGGCGCGCTTCGTCTATGCGCTGGGCATACGCAATGTCGGCGAGGCGACCGCGAAGGACCTCGCGCGCTATTTCGGCATGCTGGAGAAATTGATGGTTGCCGATGAAACGCAGCTGCAGCAGGTGTCGGATGTCGGGCCGGTGGTGGCGCAAAGCATCGTTGCGTTCTTCGCGGAACAGCACAACATCGACGTGATCAGGGATTTGCTGCGCGGCGGCGTCGCGCCGCAGGAAAGCGCAGGCGAGCCGCTCAGCGAGCTGCCTCTCGCTGGCCGGACATTTGTGCTTACTGGTACACTCGGCATGCCCCGTGAGGTAGCGAAGGAACAATTGGAAGCGCTGGGCGCGAAGGTGGCGGGCAGCGTGTCGAAGAAAACCGACTTCGTGGTGGCGGGCAGCGAAGCCGGCAGCAAGCTGGACAAGGCGCGGGAACTGGCGATACCGGTCATGGACGAGCAGCAATTCATCAAATATCTGGAAAGCGCGGGAGCGAGACATGAAACTTAAAGTAACCAAAGCCGTTTTTCCGGTCGCCGGCCTGGGCAGCCGGTTCCTGCCGGCCACCAAGGCCAGCCCGAAGGAGATGATGCCGGTGGTGGACAAACCGCTGATCCAGTACGCGGTGGAAGAGGCAGTGGAGGCGGGTATCACCGATATGGTATTCGTCACCGGACGCAACAAACGATCTATTCCCGATCATTTCGATACGGCCTACGAACTGGAAGCCGAGCTGGCATTGCGCGGCAAGACCGAATTGCTGCGCATCGTCCAGGAGGTCATACCGAAGAATATCAACTGCATCTACATACGCCAGGCCATGGCGCTGGGTCTGGGGCATGCGGTGTTGTGCGCGAAGCCGGTGGTGCAGGACGAACCGTTTGCGGTGATCCTGGCCGACGACCTGGTGGACGGGCAGCCCGGCATCGTCAAGCAGATGGCGGACGTGTTCGGCAAGTACCAATGCTCGGTGCTCGGCGTGATGGACGTGCCGCGCGAGCAGACGCGGCAATACGGCATTGTCAGCAGCACCAACCTCGAGCCCGACGTGGAAAAGGTCACCGGCATCGTCGAAAAGCCCAGGCCGGAAGATGCGCCTTCGACATTGGCCGTGGTCGGGCGGTATATATTGACGCCGCGCATCTTTCATCACCTGGAGCAGGTCCGGCCGGGTGCGGGCGGTGAGATCCAGCTGACCGACGGCATCGCCAGCCTGATGACCGAGGAACAATTGCTGGCGTACCGGTTCAAGGGCATACGCTATGATTGTGGCGACAAACTGGGCTACCTCAAGGCGATTGTCGCGCTCGGGCTGAAACATCCCGAGGTCGGAGAGAAGTTCGCCGAATATCTGAAAAGCATGAAGTAAGGACAAATTGGCGGCTGCGAGTCAACGAAAGGCCGGGATAATTCATGAGTATTTCGATACCGGAAGCGCGCCGGATTCTGCAACAGGCAGAATTGCTGTATTCCGCAGAACAGGTCCAGTCTGCGCTGCACGGAGTCGCCCGGCGGATCAACGCGGCGCTTGCGGAAACGCATCCGCTGGTTCTGTCGGTGATGGGCGGCGCCGTGGTGTTCAGCGGGCAGCTGTTGCCGCTGCTCGATTTCCCGCTGGATTTCGATTACGTGCACGTGACGCGCTATCGCGACGCGCGGCAGGGCGGTGCAATGCACTGGAAGGTCGAGCCGCGCGAGAATGTTCGCGGACGGGTGGTTTTGCTGCTCGACGATATTCTGGATGAAGGACACACGCTGTCGGCTTTGCACGACCGGGTGATCGCGCTGGGTGCGGACAAGTGCCATACCGCGGTATTCGCCGACAAGCTGAACGGATGCGAAAAACCGATTCGCGCTGATTTTGTCGCGATGGAATTGCCGAATCGCTTCGTGTTCGGCTATGGTATGGATATCGAGGGAGCGTGGCGCAACCTGCCCGCGATTTATGCAGTGAAGGAGTGAAAGTTATGCTGGCAATCATAGGCGGCCGAGGCCTGACCCAGTTGGCGAACCTTGCGATCACACACCAGCAGGTGATGCGCACCCCCTACGGCGAGCCATCCGGCGCATTCCTGTTCGGGACGCTGAACCAGCATGAGGTGATCTTCCTGGCGCGCCACGGATTTGGCCACACCATTCCGCCGCATCTGGTCAACTATCGCGCGAATCTATGGGCGCTGCGCGAGCACGGGGCCAGCAAAATCATTTCGGTGGCGACCGTGGGCGGCATCCGCGCCGACCTGACACCCGGCGTGATTGTCGTGCCTGACCAGATCATGGATTATACGCACGGCCGCGATTCGACATTTTTTGAAGCGCGCGACAAGCCGTTCATCAATACCGACTTCACCCTGCCGTACAGCACCCGGTTGCGCAACCACATCCTGCGCAGTGCAAAAGTCGCACAGCAGCCGTGCATGGACGGCGGCGTGTATGCGGCCACGCAGGGCCCGCGCCTTGACAGCATCGCCGAAATCAACCGTTACGAACGCGACGGGGCCGACATGGTGGGCATGACCGGCATGCCGGAAACCGCGCTGGCCAAGGAACTGGAACTCGACTATGCGACCATCGCGGTGGTCGCAAACTATGCGGCGGGACGCGGCGACAGCAAGTCTGGAATCAACATCGAAACCGTGAACGCGACTGCCAATGCAGCGATGGTTCGGGTGCGCAGCATACTTGAATGCGTGGTGAACAATGGCGATTAAAACCTCGGAAAATCTACTGCGCGACTCAAGAGCTACGCTGCACCAAAGGCACGCAATCCGCTATCCGGCTTGCCGGATGCGGAGTTGTCTGCGCGGTGCTCGCTCCTCGCCTACCCGTTCGGTATGTCTCAGTCGCTGTGCTGACCAGCGACTTGGCTGGCGTTCTGTTGCCAGCTTAGTCGAATGGCCATGCAAAGCGCCGTGCGCCTTGCTCTTGAGGCGGCGGCTGCGACACGTTACTGATAAAACTACTAGCCACCCGACCAGGCGAGCCAACTACACTCGCTACACTCGCCAAGTCGCTGGTTATGGCGAAGCCAGCCGATTGCGGGAGCCGCCGCCAGTTGTCCCTCCCGCACCGGATGCTTCGCAACACCGTGCCAAGGCAACCTCGCTACGATTTTTAGGGGTTTTAGCATGACAATCAGAGCAGTGTTGCGCATGGGCGATGCACGGCTGTGGCAGCGCTCCGAACCGGTCGGCCGCTTCGACACGCCGGAGCTGCACCAGTTGCTTGCCGACATGCGCGACACGATGCACGCGCTGAACGGCGCCGGTCTGGCCGCGCCGCAGATCGGCGTCGGCCTGCGCGTGGTGATCTTCGGCGTGCAGCAGAGTTCCCGTTATCCCGATGCGGAAAGCGTGCCGGAAACGGTGCTGATCAATCCGCTGATCACCCCGCTGGGAGGCGCGATGGAAGAGGACTGGGAAGGCTGCCTGAGCGTGCCCGGTCTGCGCGGCATGGTGCCGCGCCATGCGCAGATTCGCTACCAGGGGCGGGACGAATTCGGCGCATTGATCGACCGCACCGTCACCGGGTTTCACGCGCGCGTGGTGCAGCACGAATGCGACCATCTCGACGGCATCCTGTATCCGATGCGCATCAGGGATTTGACGAAATTCGGTTACAACCAGGAACTGTTTCCCGGCCGCGAAATGCAGGACGAATAGCCGCGCAACGGCAAGACCGTGGCTGCGCATTGTCCACCCGCAGCTGCCTATACGGAGCCGGGCAGGCTTGTGCGTCTTTGTCAGGCCGTCGGAATTCCTGTACGGATGCTCAACCTGCAGTGCGGCAGGATTCAGCCGGCATGCAAATGAATCCGGGTAAAGGTTATCCACATGACGAATCTGC
The DNA here is from genome assembly GCA_049580605.1 of Gallionella sp. Lineage (GTDB taxonomy): Bacteria > Pseudomonadota > Gammaproteobacteria > Burkholderiales > Gallionellaceae > Gallionella. The sequence continues at coordinate 11,797 of JBAUQH010000140.1, forward strand.
GATAATGTCCCGCATAACTGAAACCCCGGGGCGAAAAGACAAGCGCGATGATTCTGACTTTGCTGATGATTGCCGGAATCCTTTTCCTGGCTCTGCAACTCGATGACAAGCTCGGGATACCTTCGCCGCTCGGTTTGATCGCGCTTTCGTTCCTGGCGCATTTTGGCTTTCAGCAGACCCCGGTACTGACCGGGGACGCGGAACACTTCGCCGCCCTGGTTGTGTTTCTGTTGCCTATCCTGCTCATATCCGATTCGCTGGAATTGAAAGTCGGCGACCTCAAGGAGCACGGCCTGAGCCTGCTTTACCTGGCGGTGGTGGCGGTGGTCCTGTCGGTGCTGGTGGCATTGCTCGTTTCCAGCTGGCTATTCGCCGACCTCACCCTTTCCACCGCGGCGGTCATCGTGCTGTTCGCGATGGTGCTGGCGACCGACCCGGTATCCGTGGTCAGCATCTTTTCCAGATTCGATCTGCCGCATCGCCTGAAAATCCTTGCCGAGGGCGAAAGCCTGTTCAACGATGCCACTGCGCTGATCGTTTTTGTGTTCGTCGGGCTGTATGCGCTGGGCGGAAGCGAACTGACTGCGGGCTATGTGGCCGCGATCAGCGCCGAGGTGGTGTTCGGCTCCGTGGCCGTCGGAATCGTTACAGGCTATATCGGGCTGTACGTGATGAAGACCACGGAAAACCGCATCGCCGAAATGATGGTGCTGATCATCACCGGATACGGATCTTTCTGGCTGTCCGAGAATTTCTTCAAACTGCTGAATCTGCTGGGGGAGCATTCCCACCTGCACCTGTCCGGCATCCTGTCCTGCATCTTTGCGACCATCACGGTTCACCATGTGATGACCCGTGCCATCGCCGAAGATAACATCCAGATTGTCAGCGATGAAGCCAAACTTCATCATGAAGCCCGCAAGCGGGACACATCGTCCGGCGTGATCGGGAATGTGCTGCAACGCGTCAAGGCCACCATCGCGGAACGCGACCGCCACCTGCGCACCAAGGAAGATGTCCAGTTGCTGGCGCTGGTCGCCAATACCATACTGTTCGTTGCCATGGCGGAAATGATCGATCCTGACCTGCTGTGGAAATTCCGGGTCGAGATTCTGGTCATGTTCCTCGCGACCACGCTGATCCGCGGCGCGATGATGGGGCTGTTTGCCTGGCTGAGCAACAGCACCGACAGGATGGCCGATATCAATTTGCGCTGGTGGGGCGTGCTGACCTTCGCCGGTATCAAGGGCGGGCTGTCGATCGTGATGCTGACCATGATCCCCGCATCGTTTGCGCACCTGGAGATGTTCAAGGCGGTGGTGATCGGTGTCGTGGTGCTGTCCACGTTTATATATTCGGGCGTGCTGCTGGCAATAATCGCCAGCAACCGGGAACGTTTCCTCGTCGAGGAAAACGCGGAAAAATGAATATATTTGCCGAAGATACGCCAGGCTGTCCGTTCACCGAAGGGGGAAGGTGAATGCCTGATTCCAGTTTCAGCCGGGCTGCGTGGCGCAACGCGCTATACCGGGTCATTCTCGAGGCCGACACGCCGGCCGGCCAGGAGATCGCCCCCATGGAGATGATACTGGGGTGATGATACTGGACTATGCGATCATCGCGGTGCCGACCGGGATCGTGACGGTTGAACCGGCGCGCAGCCATGCGAAGCAGAATGTCGTGATCGCCTGCCCGCGCTGCATGCCGGAAGCTCATGCCCGGTATGCGCGATATTGCCGCCGATGCGGCGAGCGCTTGCTGGCACATGATTAATATTTAACCGGAGATCATTAACATGTTATCAAGGAATATTACGGGATTGTGCATGGTGTTGTCGCTGTGCTTTGCAGGGTTGACCCATGCCGCCCAGGATAATCCGGCCAGCTCGGTTGCCCGGGCCGGTTCGACTGGTGCGGAGAATCCGGTTGACGGGGAAAAGCCGGCAGCCACCGACAGCCCGGTTGTGGCGGAAAAAACGGTTGCCAAAAAGCACCGATCAGTAAAAAAGCGCCAGACCGAAACGATCATTGCGCCGACCGCGGTTGCGCAGTCTGCGCCCCGGTCGGATATGCCGACAGGATACCCGGTGTTGTTAGGCGACAACAAGATACTGGAGGTTTCGTCCAGCCTCACGGGTGAGTTGACCCCCGAACAGCGCGCGGCGCTGATTCAGCAGAATATTCAGACCTTCGCGGATAGCAAGGCCGATGCGAACGCGCTCAAGCTGATCAAGTTGCCGGAAGGCTACGGTATCGGTACCGATGCCAGCATACTGATGGTGATCACAAACTTGGATGCGGGGCCGACCGGCAAATCCCCCGAAGAACTCGCCCGTCAGATACTGGGCGAAATCCAGATCGCGCTGACCAACTATCGGACCAAGCACAACTGGAAGATTTACAGTTTTGGCGCTGCCTACTCCTTCCTTTCCATCGTTGCGCTTTGGCTTGCGCTGCGCCTGAACAATTGGGTATTCAGGTGGTTGGTGAAAAAGGTATCCACCCTGCACGACCACTGGAAAGGCGGGATACACCTGAAGGGGATCGAGGTGATCTCGGCCCACCGAATCGAGCGCATTGTGTTGTTGGCGCTTAAGTCGCTGCGCATATTCGTGATCCTGCTGTTTCTGTACTTCTTCCTGCCGCTGATACTCAGTTTCTTTCCCGAGACGCACGCGCTTGGGTCCAAGCTGCTGGATTACCTGATCTCGCCGTTCGTCACGTTCTTCCACACCATCATCAGGTACATCCCGAATTTCTTCTACATCTTCGTCATCATCGTCATCGCGAAATACGTGCTGAAGGTCATTGCCTATGTGTTCAATCTCATCGAGCGCGGCGAACTGGAGTTTGAATGGTTCTATGACGACTGGGCGCGTCCCACCTACCAGATCGTGCGCTTCCTGGTCATCGTGACCGCGTTGATCAGCGCCTATCCCTATATCCCCGGTTCCAGTTCGCAGGCCTTTCAGGGCGTCGGCCTGGTGCTGGGCGCGATCATCTCGTTTGCTTCCTCATCGGCGATTTCGAATATCGTGGCGGGCGTGATCCTGACCTATACACGTGCGTTCAGGCTGGGCGACCGGATCAAGGTCGGTGAAACGACCGGGGATGTGGTGGACAAAACGCTGCTGGTTACGCGTGTTCAGACCATCAAGAGCGTCATCGTGACCATCCCCAATTCGCTGGTGATGAGTGCGCAGATCATCAACTTCAGCACCTCCGCGGATGAAGGTGACGGCGTGATACTGCATACTTCCGTTACCATCGGCTACGATATTCCGTGGAAGCAGGTGCGGGATCTGCTGGTCGAGGCGGCAAAGGAAACCAAGAACATCCTGGAAAAACCCGAACCATTCGTGCTGCAAACGGCGCTGAACGATTTTTACGTCAGCTACGAGATCAATGCTTATACCAAGACGCCCAAGTACATGGCATTTACCTACTCGGAACTGCACAAGAATATCCTGGACAAGTTTGATGCGGCCGGCGTCGAGATCATGTCGCCGCATTACTATGCGCTGCGCGACGGCAATGCTTCGGCCGTACCGAGCATTTTGAATGCGGAGGGATATACCGCACCTTCTTTCAGGGTCGGCAAGGATGTGGAATAGGCACCAATTGAATCCCCGGCCACTCTGAATTGGTCATGATATTTTGGCGTGAATCGCAGATTGTCCTTGTCCAAATTCATGGGATAGGACCAATGTTTTGGCAGTAGGCGGCCAATCGCAGCCAAACGCTGCAGCTCTTGAATTCTGATAATCATTCGGCGAATCCGGACTAAATGAAATTTAGTACGTTAGCAATATGAGAGGCATTACATGCATAAAATTACAACAGCTTTAGCCGCAATCTTGATTTTCTCGGCAATATCGATCCCACCCGCTTCGGCAACTCCGTCCTCCGATGCGTTAGGTACATGTCTGGCTGATAACACGACTGGCAAGGACCGCAAGAATATGGCTCGGTGGATATTTATAGCAATGTCAGCACATCCGGAAATGCACGATATCTCAAAAGTCAGCAAAATCGACCAGGACGAGGTTGATAAGCAGATGGGAAACATGATTACAAAACTGCTGACTGAAAGTTGCCCAGCACAGGCGAAGAGGGCAATGGATGAGGGAACCGAGGCATTTAAAACTGCTTTCAGCGTTGTTGGTCAGTTGGCGATGCAGGAGTTGATGAATAATCCGGATGTCAAATCCTCAATTGCCGGATTTCAAAAGTACATGAACAAAGACAAGATTAATGCTGTCTTTGAAAAGAAATAGCGCCTGGCCATTGCATCGCAAGCTTTGCGCGATGAAGATTCGCGGCACCGTAATATCAATTGCCAGGATCAAATGCGGCATCCTGTCAATGTTTACTTCGGGAATTCGCGACTGGCTGATTTGGGTCGAGTTATAAGGGTGAAGAAATGAACGGCGAGTGTACGAAATTGGTCGGGAAGCGGACAGCTAGCCAGTGAATCCAGGTTGGCAATATTCGGCCAGAAGCTGGCGGTCAAGACGATCGAAAATATGCCTAAAAATTGCCTGGTGCAGTTACTCATGATTTGCATATCATTCCGACCAGCCCGGGCAAATTAAAGGAAGCGTGATGGTCAGCTCAAATTACGAATAGGTTTCTTGTCTTATATCCAGTGCCGCCATCTGAAATCAGCGAATGGAAAAAGACGGACCCCGAAAAGAGGGAGGTTGTCGAAGAGAAAATTCGCGCAGATTGGTGAAAGCGGATGGGTGTCCATTCGAAATGATCATCAGCACAGGCGCTGGCGGGAAGACCAAACGGGCTACATCAAGTGGCGTTTCTGACACCAGTAACGAGATCATGCTTTACTCGATCGTCGAGGCCGAGTCCCATGAAACAGCGGCAAAACAGTTCGAAAACCATCCGCATCTGCGAATTCCGCAATCCTCCATCGAAATAATGGAGATCAGACCGAAGGGCGGGGTGTAGAGGCATTAACGGCCAGATGCGATTAGCCGAGGTCGACCCGGACGAAGACGCAGGCATTCCTGAATGGCGACAGGTTGGATGCAATAAACCCGGTCAGCGATTACCGGCGGCCTGGGTGTCGAATCTGATTATAGAAGTGCGATTTGGTGACCAAAGACCTCGTTCGAGAGTAAATCCAAAACCAGTTGTTCGACAAACCGCGTAATGGACCAAATTGCTTCTACCGGCCGGAATTCGGATTCCAAGGAATATTAACCGTAACCCATATATAGACAATAGCTCTCGGCCACAATTAGAGCCGTTCCTGCTGACGCTCAGGAATGAATGTAGTGCTCCATCTGTTCAATGATGAAACCCTGGTCGGAAATCTTCGCCTTGACCAAGTCTCCAATCGAGACGATACCGAGGATATTCTGTTGTTCGTCGAGCACCGGAAGGTGGCGAAAATAGCGTTCGGTCATCAAGGCTAACCCCTGCGAAACTTCCACATCCAGCGTTACATATCGCACCTTCGCCGTCATCACTTCGTTCACCCGAACCTCCCGCGGGTTGCGGCCTTTTACGGAGACATTACGAAGGCAGTCACGTTCGGTGAAAATCCCTTTCAGTTTGTTTCCTTCCACGACCATTACAGCCCCGATATCGCGGTCGCACATCAATTCCACAGCGTGCTGTACCGTATCGCTGGGAGCTACAGTAGTCAGCGGCTTTGTTTTCTGTTCCAGAATTTGTTTGATCTTTACCATAATTCCCTCCCACTTGGTCTGGATGTTTGAGAGCCTTGTGAAACTGAATTTCTGAATGTTGTATACGCTTAAATTCTGGAAAATTCAACAAAAAATGTCCGGAATTCTCGAGTTTCAAACTTCCTGTTCTTGCCAAATTCCTATCGTCGCTGAACGATTGCGCTGATGTCCTGGTATGCGAAAATTGATCGAATATATCCGTACTATGGTAAGTCTGGAATTGTGCGTATAGGCATTTGCGGCCATTACTAACGGCGTTTCCAATGCACTTTCGCGCAAGTGAAAATGCTGCCGGCGGACCACATGGAAGACCGTCGCTAGAGTTGCGAAAATGGCGGAATCCGGCAATGATCAATCCAAACCGCCCTGCCGGATTCAATGGTTGCTGGGAAACTTGCAGGCGGGATCTTGGCTCGCGGCGAGACGCGCCTGGCGAGAACGGTCCGGAAGTGCATTTTGCTCAAAATACCGCCACGATGACCCATTCGCATATGCACTGGAATGATTCCCTGTTGATAAAGGTCTCGCCAGGATGAAATCGGCGGTGTCTGGCAGACGGACGCGCTGGCAGGATTTGCACTCGAAGGGTTGGCCGGGCAATACGCTCCCAACAAGGATAGTCACGTTATTCAGGGCATCCTTCCTCACGGATTCTCGGTTGGTTGCACGAACAATTCCAGTTTTCAAAACCAAGCATGATGTGGCTGTTTGCTTTTTGAAATGAAATCTCACAATCCTGAAACTGCTATGTTTCAATCGACCAACAATTCTCTTCAGGAAATAAAACGCCGCATCAATGCGGCGTCTCGTTTCGGTATATGGGATACCAATTTAATCAGTCATGGTATGCTGACGATGGATATTACCAAGAGGATATCATTACAGAAGTGTCGATAGGCGCCTCCCACTAGGAGTTTATTTGTCAGGACAAAATTATCACCGAACGCAGTTTGTATTCACTGGATCAACAATCAATCAAATGTTTGCTTGCTTCCATATCGAGGATTTTATTGATGTCACAAAAAGCAGGCTCTTAATTCAATTGAAGTGTGTTCTTGCAAAATAGCGGAACACAAAATCATATTCCACTTCGAAATATTCAGATATATAGCCAGTTAAACTACCGCAATGCATGCCAAACCAACCACACAAGCGGCGGCAATTATTCCGGCAAAAAGCTCAACACTATGTATGATATCGATGTTTTTTTCGCTGCTGATTATATCGAACAGGTGGGAGTTCATGACGTTAACCTCCTTGATATAGCTTAGAGTGTTAATCGAACTTAAAAATGAATGCACTGGTGAATGATTTATCCACAAAATGCAAATTCAGTATACATAACAGGTCATAAAAGTCAAGAATTGACTATGTGCTGCTTCGGCTTGGGGCAACTGCAAAGGGGATGGGCAGCAAAGTGGTTATCGGATCCAGCGAACTTTACAACGATATGTAACAGTTTCTTCTATATCCCATCATTCCGTCCGTGCAAATATATATGTAGGCACGGCGTTGGCCATAATGATTTAGCAAAGAGTTGATGGTTGCCGTTGAATGGGTAGCGGACTGTTGTGCCGGCCATTCCCGGCGTGCTGAAAGCGGGCAGATGCTGCCGTTCGCAAGTGGCGGCTGTGCAGCAGTGAGTTTTGGCAGAGTATAAGAACTGCTTATAAACGGTCATTTAAGGGGAATCTGCCGCCACTGTGAAAGGAGTCTCAATGACTGCAAAAATTATTACGTCCCCATCGCGGCTACTACAAAAAATTAAAAAGGCGGCCTGATCGGCCGCCTTTAATAACTACCAGCACCAGTAGTGCTTACATTTTGCCAGACTTGACAGCTGCAAAAAGTGCTTTCGCCGCTTCATCTTCATGGCCCTTAATCAAGGATTTATACTGTCCTGTCATAATGGTTGCCTGGTTCTTATATTTAGGCTCAGAGCTTGCTATTTTGCGATCTTCCACCTTAAAGCCGGACTTGAAAACCTTAGCCAGGGCTGCCTCACTGCCATATTTCTCGGCAACTCTTTTCCAGGCGGGACCCACAACATCTTTATCAATTGCATGGCAAGCCTTGCATGGTGCAGTTGAGAAGGCGCTCGCTGTTGCTGAAATAGCCATCAGTCCAGCGGCAACTACAAAAAGCTTAAATGATTTGTTCACCCTACTTTCCTCCCTTTAATAATCCGAATCAAAAAAACAGGGTAATTAAATTATTTAATTACCCCGAATGCTAAGCTTGTCTGGAGAGACGTTAAGTACGTATGGAGAGACTACGAAACGTACTTGATGACAATATATCATAATTATTGAAATGCAAATCGATATTAATTACATCTGACCGCCGGAGGTAAGTAGTCCGAATATCCATTTCAGGCTTCGAATATACATAATTCACTTATCGCCTGCGTGTCGGCAAGAAACTTCATGCAGTCGCCACCGGCAATCCGCCATAACCCGGAAGGTTGCCGTTGCGCTTGTAATTGCCGGCTTTGCTCAGCCATTCGATACCAGTTCGCGCAACACATACGGCAGGATGCCGCCGTGCAGGTAGTAATCGACTTCGATCGGCGTGTCGATGCGCAGCAGCAGCGGAACCTGCTGCGTACTGTCATCGCGCCGCCGGATGGTCAGCGTGACGTCCTGCTGCGGCTTCAGGTTGCCATCGATGACGCTGATGTCGAAGGTCTCATCGCCATTCAGACGCAGCGACGCAACGTTGCTGTCGCCCTTGAATTGCAGCGGCAGCACGCCCATGCCGACCAGGTTGCTGCGGTGGATGCGCTCGTAGGATTTCGCAATGACGGCTTTCACGCCCAGCAACTGCGTGCCTTTTGCGGCCCAGTCGCGGCTCGACCCGGTGCCGTATTCCTCGCCGGCAAACACCAGCGTCGGCGTGCCGTCGGCGATATATTTCATCGCGGCATCATAGATCGGCATCTGTTCGCCGTGGTACAGCGTGTAACCGCCCTCGATGCGGGTGCCGTCCGGGTTGGGCGGCAGCATCAGGTTCTTCACGCGCACGTTGGCAAAGGTGCCGCGCATCATCACTTCGTGGTTGCCGCGCCGCGAGCCGTAGCTGTTGAAATCCTTCGCCTCGACGCCGCGCGCCTGCAGGTATTTGCCCGCCGGCGTGGTCTGCTTGAAACTGCCCGCCGGGCTGATGTGATCGGTGGTGACCGAGTCGCCGAAGATAGCGAGGGTGCGCGCGCCCGAGATGTTGCCGGCCGGCGCGGGTTGCATCGAGAATTTGTCGAAGAACGGCGGCTCCGCAATATAGGTCGATTCGGGCCAGCTGTATATCTGGCCGGATGGCGCGGCGATCCCTTTCCACATCGGGTTCGCCTCGGCCAGGTTGCCGTACAGTCGTTTGAAGGTCGGTGCGTCCATCGCCAGCTTCATCAGCGCCTGCACCTCGTCGTGCGTCGGCCAGATGTCGCCGATGTAAACGTCGCGGCCGTTCTTGCCCTTGCCCAGCGGCTCGGTATGGAAGTCCTTCAGCATCGTGCCGGCGATCGCATAGGCGACCACCAGCGGCGGCGAGGCGAGAAAGTTCGCGCGGATGTTGGGGTGGATGCGCGCTTCAAAGTTGCGGTTGCCGGACAGCACCGCCGCGCAGACCAGGTCGTTCTTCAGCACCGCTTCCTCGATCGGCTGTGCCAGCGGACCCGCGTTGCCGATGCAGGTGGTGCAACCATAACCGGCAAGATAGAAGCCGAGTTTCTCGAGGTAGGGCAACAGTCCGGCCCGGTTCAGGTATTCGGTGACCACGCGCGAGCCCGGTGCCAGCGAGGTCTTGATATGCGGGCTGACCTTGAGCCCCATCTCGACCGCTTTCTTCGCCAGCAGTCCGGCAGACAGCAGCACGCCCGGGTTGGAGGTGTTGGTGCAGGAAGTGATCGCGGCGATCAGCACGTCGCCTGAACCGATCTCGATTCCGTCCGAGGTCTTGAAACGCTTGCCGAGATCAGCGGGCTGCTTGGCAAAACCGTTATCCGCAACGGGTTTTGCGAACAGCGTGGTAAACGTCGATTTGACCCGGTCCAGGTCGATGCGGTCCTGCGGACGTTTCGGCCCTGCCAGCGAAGGCATCACCGACGACAGGTCGAGTTCCAGCGTCTGGCTGTAATCGATCTCGCCCGCTTTCGGCACGCCGAACATGCCCTGCGCCTTGAAGTAGGCGGCAAACGCCTCGATCTCTTGATCCGTTCTACCGGTACCCTCGAAATAATCCAGCGTCTTGTCGTCTACCGGGAAGAAGCCCATGGTCGCGCCATATTCGGGCGCCATGTTCGCGATCGTGGCACGGTCGGTCACGCCGAGCGACGCGGTGCCCGCGCCGAAAAACTCGACGAATTTGCCGACCACCTTGGCCTTGCGCAGCATTTCGGTGACGGTCAGCACCAGGTCGGTCGCGGTGCAGGCGGGGTGGAGCTTGCCCTTCAGGTTCACGCCGACCACATCGGGGGTCAGGAAAAACACCGGCTGGCCGAGCATGCCGGCTTCCGCCTCGATTCCGCCCACGCCCCAGCCGACCACGCCGATGCCGTTGATCATCGTGGTGTGGCTGTCGGTGCCGACCAGCGTGTCCGGGTAATACACGCCATCCTTCGTTTTGTGCACGCCATGCGCCAGGTATTCGAGGTTCACCTGGTGCACGATACCGATGCCGGGCGGCACGACCTTGAAGGTTTCGAATGCCTGCATTCCCCATTTCATGAACTGGTAGCGCTCGCTGTTGCGCTGGAATTCCAGCTTCATGTTCAGGTCGAGCGCGCTGCTGTTGCCGTAATAGTCGACCTGCACCGAGTGGTCGACGACCAGGTCCACCGGAACAAGCGGTTCGATGATCTTCGGGTCCTTGCCCATCCTTTCCGCCGCATCGCGCATCGCGGCGAGGTCGGCGAGCAGCGGCACGCCGGTGAAATCCTGAAGCACGATGCGCGCCACCACGAACGGGATCTCCTCGCTGCGCGTTGCGTTCGGTTTCCAGCCCGCCAATTGGCGCACATGCTGTTCGGTCACCTTTTTGCCGTCGCAATTGCGCAGCACCGCTTCAAGCACGATGCGGATCGAGACCGGCAGCCGCGAGATCTTGCCGAGACCGGCGGCTTCCATTGCGGGCAGGGAATACAGCGTTCCCTCCTTTCCGCTGGCAAGCCTGAAAGCCTGGCGGGTGTTGAACAGGTTGTGTGTTGCTGTGCTGGTTGGCATGGCTGGCTCCGAACGTTGCAGGATGACGATAGTGAGGGATTATAAGGTTTTGGAAAGCACCCGTCTTGTCCGTATTATTATGGTGGATATAGGGATATTATTCATTTCTCCCGGCAAAAAATTAATCTCATTAAACGGGTGCACTTGCCGATAAACAAAAGGATGGATGGCTATGCCCAGAAACCTTGCATGGCCGGCATTTCATGATGTGTCTGGCCGGGTTCGTATGCCGGTTGTCGCCCGATAAAGATATGAATAATCAGCATTCGAAACAAAATCCGGTAAAGGACGGCAAATTCAGGCTTGCGGCAAAGCTGGTCTCTGTTGCGCTCGCCTATAGTGCGGCGGGCAAACTGGGTCTGGCGCTGCCTTACCTCGGTACGCACATTACCCTGATCTGGCTGCCGACCGGGATTGCAGTGGCCGCCCTGCTGCGCTGGGGGTATATCTACTGGCCGGCGATATTCGTCGGGGCGCTGGCCACCAATTACTCAATCGATGCCCATCTGCTGCCGGACTGTTGCATAGCGCTGGGCAACACTCTGGCGCCGCTGCTTGCAGCGCGGATTCTGCGCCGTGGGCAATTCGGATTCATGCTCGATAAGGCGCGGGATATCCTGCTGCTGGTCGTCGCTGCCGCGATCGGGATGGTGGTCAGCGCCGGCTGCGGCACGACCAGTCTGGTGCTATTCGGGATGTTGCCGCCGCAGGATGCGGACACGGCATTTTTTTCATGGTGGGCTGGTGATTTCATCGGCGTGTTGCTGATTGCTCCGTTGCTGCTGAATATATCCGCTGAAACATGGAAACAGCTACGGACCCAGAAAGGGGAATTCCTGGTCTGGCTGTCCATCATGCTGATTTCCGGATGGGGGGTTTTTATTCTTAACCATGATTCCAACGGCAATTCCCTGCCGCTGGTGTTCCTGTTGCTTCCCCTTGTCGTCTGGTCGGCCATACGGTTCGGGATAGTCGGCTCATCGCTGGGCGTGCTGCTGCCGGGATTGATTGCGGCAACCGCGACAAGTATCGGTATGGGTCCGTTTCATGGCGGGGAATTACTCCGGAATCAGTTCGTTCTCTGGCTTTATCTGGCGACGCTGGTGCTGATCAATCTGATGGTTGCGGCGCTCCAGTCAGCACGCAACCGCGCCGAGGAAATGCACAGGCGTGACAGCGATTTTCGCAAGGAACTGGTCCAGTCGCTGCCGGGGATTTTCTATATGGTCGACGGCGCTGGCCACCTGCTGATGTGGAACAGGCAATTCGAGAACGTCGTGCAGTACAGCCATGAGGAAATATCCCGCAGCCATGCGCTGGATTATTTCGAAGTAGGGGAACGCGGACTGATCGAAGAAAGTATCCGCAGTGTATTCAGCGAGGGTGAAACGGTCGTCGAGGCCGGGTTGCGCGCAAAGAACGGCGCAATCATTCCTTACTACTTTACCGGGCGGCGCATCTTGCACGATGAAAAGCCGGTACTGGTGGGCATGGGTATCGATATATCCTCGCACCGGATCACGGAACAAGCGATCCGGGAAGCGAAAGAGCGCATCGAGATCATATTCAAAACCAGTCCCTATGCGGTACTGATCAGCCGTTTGAGCGACGGCTATATCACCGATGTCAACGACGCGTTCAGCGTGCTTACCGGCTACTCGAAGGGCGAACTGATCGGAAATTCAACCCTGAGCATCAATTTCTGGGCAGTTCCGGATGATCGCGGAAACTATGTCCGCGAACTCAAAAGCAAAGGGCGTTGCGACAATTTCGAGGCGCAATTCAGGCGCAAGGACGGCAGCGTATTCACCTGTAGCGTGACGGCCGCGATCAGCAAAATACAGGGTGTCGAACATATTATCGGTTCCACGCAGGACATTACCGAAAACCGGCGGATACAGGCCGAAAAAGACGCGATGCTGCGACGCTACCAGACCTTGATGAATTCGGCCGTAGAGGGTATCCACATTCTTGACATCAACGGCAATGTGATCGACGCAAACCAAACCTTCGGCGACATGCTGGGCTACACCCAGGAAGAAGTTCTGGAACTCAATATAACTGATTGGGATGCGCAATGGTCCAGGGACGAACTGCTGGGAAGAGTCAGGAGCCATATGGGAAAAAGCGAACGGTTCGAAACAGTTCACCTATGCAAGGACGGTTCCAGAATCGAAGTCGAGGTCAGCGTCACCGGTGTCGAGATTGATGGGCAGAACTGTGTGTATGCTTCGAGCCATAATATTTCCGAGCGCAAGCGTGCCGAAAAGAAGACCGAAGTGCTGGCCAGGCGCCACGAGGCATTGATGAATTCGGCGCTGGAAGGAATCCATATCATGGATATGGATGGCAACATCGTCGAGGTCAATGAAACATTCTGCCGGATGCTGGGTTACTCCCGTGAAGAAGCGGCAAGGCTAAATGTGGCGGACTGGGATGCGCAATGGTCCAGGGAGGAGCTGATGGTGCGCTTCAGGCAGCTGATCAGTGTGGATGGCGCACAGTTCGAAACCCGGCACCGGTGCAAGGACGGCAGCCTGATTGATGTCGAGGTCAGCACCACCGGTGCCGAGATCGACGGAAAACATTACCTGTACGCGTCCAGCCGCGACATTACCCAGCGCAAGGCGAACGAAGAGGCACAGCGCATCGCCGCGGTGACTTTCGATACCCAGGAAGCGATCATGATCACGACGCCGGATGCAAGCATCCTGCGCGTCAACCTGGCTTTTACCCAGATCACCGGCTACAGCAAGGAAGATGTCATCGGGCGTAACCCGAGCATGTTGCAGTCCGGCCGGCACGATGCCGCTTTCTACAAGTCGATGTGGTCGTCCCTGCTCGAAACCGGCATGTGGTCCGGTGAGGTATGGGACAAGCGCAAGGACGGCAACATTTATCCGAAGACGATGACCATTACCGCAGTCTACGACAACAACCATATCCTGACCCATTATGTCGCGGTGTTCCGCGATATCAGCAGCCACAAGAAATCCGAACAGGAGATTCATCAGCTGGCCTTTTACGATCCGCTGACGTCCTTGCCGAACCGGCGACTGTTGATGGACCGTCTGCAGCAGGGACTGGCTGTCAGTGCTCGGAACAACCGTTATGGAGCGCTGCTGTTTCTTGACCTGGATCATTTCAAGACCATCAACGACACGCGCGGCCATGCCACCGGCGATATGCTGCTGGTCGAGGCTGCGCGGCGGTTGCAGGGGTGCGTGCGCGAGGGTGACAGCGTGGCCCGCCTGGGCGGCGATGAATTCGTGGTGCTGCTGGAAGGGCTGAGCGGGGATGCCAACGAAACCGCCAACCAGACCGAAATCGTTGCGGAAAAGATCATGCATGAGTTGGACAAACATTATGTGCTGGATGATTTCGAGTGCCAGTTGACCGCGAGCATCGGCATCAGCCTGTTCATCGGCCACCGGGAAAGCGCGGATAGCCTGCTCCAGCACGCAGACGTCGCGATGTACCAGGCCAAGTCGGCGGGACGCAATGCAATTCGCTTCTTCGACCCCCAAATGCAGGCCGTGCTGGATGCGCGTGCGGCAATGGAATCGGACATGCGTCACGCGCTCAGCAAGCGGCAATTCAGCCTGCATTTCCAGGTGCAGGTGGACAGCCTGCAGCGCGCGCTCGGTGCCGAGGTTCTGTTGCGCTGGGATCATCCCAAGTACGGGCTGATATCGCCGGCGAAATTCATCCCGCTTGCCGAGGAATCCGGGCTGATCGTACCGATCGGTTTGTGGGTACTGCAGACTGCCTGCGCGCAGCTCAATGCATGGCAGAACCATGCGCTGACACGCGACCTGACGCTGGCGGTGAATGTCAGTGCCAGACAATTCCGCCAGCCCGATTTTGTCGTGCAAGTACAGCGCGTGTTGCAGCAGAGCGGCGCGAGGCCGTCGCGTCTCAAGCTGGAGCTGACCGAAAGCGTGGTGCTGGAAAACGTCGAGGACACCATTGGCAAGATGCGCGAGCTGAAGCTGCTCGGCGTGAGTTTTTCGATGGACGATTTCGGAACGGGTTATTCCTCGTTGCAGTACCTCAAGCGCCTGCCGCTGGACCAGATCAAAATCGACCAGTCGTTCGTGCGCGATATCGCCACGGATCCCAACGATGCCGCCATCGTGCAGACCATCATCGCGATGAGCGAAGTGCTGGGGCTGAACGTTATTGCAGAGGGGGTGGAGACCGAAGCCCAGCGCGAGTTTCTGGACTTGCGCGGCTGCCATGCTTTTCAGGGTTACCTCTTCGGCAGGCCGACACCGTTGCAGGAATTCGAAGCGCAACTGGGAATGTAACTGAC
>JBAUQH010000141.1:0-5083 GCA_049580605.1 Gallionella sp.
CGGTTGCCCAGCTCATAAATCGGCCTGCCCACCGTTTCCGCCTTCGCGACATGGAAATGCCGGTAAAACGAACGGCTGGCGGAGACCACGTGCAGTGCGCCGTCGAGCACGATCAGCGGTTCCCTTACCGTATCGATGATCGCTTCAGCCTTGTCGCGCGCCTCCTTCACCGCGGTCTCCGACGCGATGAGCTGGCTGATATCGGCAAAGGTAAGAACCACACCCTCGATTACATTGTCCAGGGTGCGGTAGGGCTGGATGCGCGCCAGATAAAAGTGTCCGTCCGAAGTGTGCAGCTCGCGTTCGCACGGCACCAGTGTTTCGAGCACTTGCTGCGCGTCGGCCATCAGGTCGTTGCCTTCGATGTCCGACTTGATGTCTCCCAGCGACCTGCCCATATCCGTAGCGACCAGGCGATAGATATTCGCCGCTTCGCGCGTGAAGCGCCGGATCAGCAGATGTTCGTCCAGGAACACGGTGCCGATATTGATGTTGTCGAGCAGGTTTTTCATGTCGTTCTGCATGCCGGCGAGCTGCTCGATCTTGGCCTGCAATTCGGCATTCACCGTGGTCAGTTCCTCGTTGACCGATTGCAGTTCCTCCTTGGAAGTTTCCAGTTCCTCGTTGGTGGATTGCAATTCCTCGTTGGTGGATTGCAATTCCTCGTTGGTGGATTTCAGTTCCTCGTTTGAAGCCTGCTGTTCCTCGATGGTGGCCTGCAGATTTTCCTTGGTGTAGGCCAGCTCGTGTTCCAGCTCTTCTATGCGCCGTGTCTCGCCGGTCACGGCTGCACGTTTGCCGCGCCCCTGCTTGGCCGGCACCGGTTGTGCGATTTCCTGAAAACTCACCAGCAGCAGTCCCGGGCTGTCCGGGTCGGGCAGCGGGCGCACGCAGATATTGACGGCTTGCGTTACGCCATCGTGGTTGATCGTCACTTCCCGATTCTGGGTCGATGTGCCATGACCGGCATTTTGCAGCGCGACGCGCAGGTCCAGCTGCAACTCCTCCCGCGCCATATCCACAATATTGAGCGTAGCCTGGCCGGGCGCGGGCCGCAGGTATTTTCCGGTCTCGCCATGCACGAACAGGATGTTGCCTTTCACGTCGGTCACCACCGATGCGGGGGCATAGGACTGCAGCAATATGCGCCGGGTCAGATCGGCAAAATTGGTATCCCTGGTCTTCTTCACTGCTTCCTCCGGCACTTTTTCAGCGCTGCCTGACAATAAGGATTCCTTGCGCGCCATCATCGCGTGAGAGGGTAAGGCGGACGGGGTGACCCGGTAAATCTTCCACTTGCGGCTGAGCGGCTCGAACAGTCCGGGGTGGCTGCCAATGCTCTCCGACGGCGACAGGAACAGTACGCCGCCCGGCTTCAGCGCGTAATGAAAAGTCGGGATCAGTCGGTTTTGCAGTTCCGCTTCCAGGTATATCAGCAGGTTGCGGCAACACAGCAGGTCGAGCCGGGTGAAGGGCGGGTCCTTGATCGCGTTCTGCACCGCGAATACCACCATTTCGCGTATCTCCTTTTTCACCCGGTAGCCCGCATCGTCCTTGACGAAAAAGCGGCGCAACCGCTCTGGCGGCACATCCTGTGCGATATTCGGCGGATAGAGTCCGGCGCGGGCGACGGTGATCGCATCGTCGTCGAGGTCGGTGGCGTAGAGCTGGATGCTGAACTCCTGGTGTGCCTCGTCCATATATTCGCGCAACAGGATCGCGATCGAATAGGCTTCCTCGCCTGTTGCGCAGCCTGCCACCCATGCGCGGAACGCGTAATCTTCCGGCTTGTCCGCCAGCAGTTGCGGCAGGATGTCCTGCTTCAGCACCGCAAAGGCCTCGGAATCGCGGAAGAAACTGGTCACGTTGATCAGCAGTTCCTTGAATAACACATGGATCTCGGCCGGATGTTCCTTGAGATAGCGTGCATAGATTTCCATGTTTTCGAGGCCGTGCTGCGATATGCGCCGCTCGATGCGGCGGCGCACGGTGCTCTTCTTGTATTGCGAAAAATCGTGGCCGGAGGCGCTGCGCAACTGCATCAGGATGCGGTTCATGCCGCCCGCCGCTGCCGGTGCCTGGGGCGACTGCTGGCGCAGGGTCTGGATGCGTATGCCGGACTGCAGCACCTCAGGCATCTTTTCCACCGGCAGGATATGGGTGGCGTAACCGGCCTGGATCGCGCTGCCCGGCATGCCGTCGTATTTGGCCGTGGAGGGCTCCTGCACCAGCGAGATGCCGTCCGCGCCGATGATCGCGCGCAGTCCCAGCGTGCCGTCGGTGCCGGTGCCGGAAAGGATGATGCCGATCGCGTGCTCGCCCTGATCCTCGGCCAGCGAGCGCAGGAAGGCGTCGATCGGCATGCGCTGCCCGCGCGGCTGCTCCGGCACGCTCAATTGCAGCCGGCCGTGGAAAATCGCCATGTCGCGGTTGGGCGGGATCACATAAACGCGGTTCGACGCCACTTTCATTTGGTCCTGCGCCTCGGCCACCGGCATCGCGGTGCTGCGCTGCAGGATTTCTGTGAGGATGCTGGCATGCCCAGGATCAAGGTGCGGCACCAGCACAAAGGCCATGCCGGGATTGACCGGAATGCCGCGGAAAAAATGCTCGAAGGCTTCCAGGCCGCCGGCTGACGCACCGATGCCGACGATGGGAAAGGCAACTTCCGGTTTTTTCCGGGCAACTGCCGGGGCGGGCATTGCAGCTTCCTTGTCAGACCGTGGAGCTTTTCTGGATGCCACAATGACTCCTCTGCGGAAAACATACGAGGTGAACAAGCGATGCGGGATTGTATCCCGAAGTGTTGGCTGGTCAAAAGCCGGACTCGGATCAGGCCGGTATTGTCCGGGCTGATCGATCGCTGCTGCGCCGTTCCGGGTCAGCCGTACAGCTTGCGCCCGCGAATACGCGCGCGATGCGCCCTGCGCTGTTCGCTCTCGGTAAGCGGTTTGGGTTTGGAACCCTCGAATGGATTCTTGCTGGAGTTGTACTGGATTTTCAGCGGAGTGCCCTTCAGCTTGAATATCTCGCAAAAGGTGCGCTCCAGATAGCGGGTGTAACTGGCCGGCACATCGTCCAGGCCGCTGCCGTGTATCACGATCAGCGGCGGGTTGCTGCCTCCCTGGTGTGCGTAGCGCATCTTGGGCATGAAGCGGCCGCCCCTGGGCGGGGCCTGCTTTTCCAGTGCGCCGATCAGTGCGCGGGTGAGCTTGGGCGTGGACAGCTTCGCCATCGCGGCCGCATACGCCTCGTCGACCGACTTCAGCACACCCGGTATCCCGTTGCTGTGCAGTGCAGAAATGAAATGAAGTTTGGCAAAATTCAGGAAATGCAGTTTGCGTTCGATGTCGCGCTTGACCTGGTCCCGGTGGTGTTCGTCCAGACCGTCCCATTTGTTGACCGCCAGCACCAGCGCGCGCCCAGCCTGCAGAACATAATCGGCAACGTGCGCATCCTGCTCGGTGATCTGGTCGCGCGCATCCACCACCAGCACCACCACGTTGGCATCCTCGATTGCCTGCATGGTCTTGATCACCGAGAATTTCTCCACCGCCGCTTCGACCTTGCCGCGCCGGCGCACGCCGGCGGTATCGATGATGGTGTATTGCCTGCCGCCGCGCTCGAAGTCGATGTAGATGCTGTCGCGGGTGGTGCCCGGCTGGTCGAATGCGATCACGCGCTGCTCGCCGAGTATCGCGTTCACCAGCGTCGATTTCCCGACATTGGGACGGCCGACGATCGCGATCTTGGGCGGATGCTCGTGATCTTCTTCTTCCTGTGCTTCCTCGGGAGGAAAATTCTCCAGCGCGATCTCGATCACCTCGTTGACATTGTCGCCGTGCGCAGACGAAATAGGCAGCGGTTCGCCCAGGCCCAGTTCAAAAAATTCCGCGGTAACTTTCGCGCGCGCCATGCCTTCGGCCTTGTTGACCAGCAGCAGGATGGGCTTGCCGGTCTTGCGCAGCTGCTCGGCAATGATCGTATCCTGCGGGGTGCAGCCGGCACGGCCGTCGACCAGGAACATCACCACATCGGCTTCGTCCACAGCCTGGCGGCTTTGCCGGGCCATCTCGAACAGGATGCCATCCTTGGCGACTGGCTCCAGGCCGCCGGTATCCACCACCAGATACGGCCTGTCCCCTGCCCGGCCACGCCCGTAATGGCGATCGCGGGTCAGTCCCGGCAGATCGGCGACCAGCGCATCGCGGCTGCGCGTGAGGCGATTGAACAGGGTGGACTTGCCCACATTCGGACGACCGACCAGGACAACGGTGGGCAGCATTCGGGGCACTTTCCCTATTTGAGGGTCAGCGAATACAATTCGCCGCTGCGCGTCTGCACCAGCAGACCGCCGTCCAGCCCGACCGCCGTCCCCACGATCGCGCCCCCATCCAGCCGGATGCGTGCGGAAAAACTGCCGTCAACGGTATTCAATGCATGCAGATAGCCTTCCAGGTCGCCGACTACGACGAATTTTCCGAATGCGTAAGGCACGGTAAGCTGGCGATACAGCAGGTCCCCATTCTTCCAGATCATTTCGCCGTTGGTTTTGTCGAGCGAAATCACGGAACCGCTGGAATCGCTGAGGTAAATATATTTGCTGAACACCGTCAGGCCGGTGAAACTGGAAATGTCGCGGCTCCATAACTGGTTGCCCCGCGCGGTTTCGAAACATGCAGTGCGCCCCTGGAAGGAAACCGCGCAAACCTGTTCATCATCGACGACCGGATCGCTGGTCACATCGCTGATGCGTTCCAGCTCGGTATTGCCGCGCGGTTCCGACACCTGAGACTCCCACAGCACTTCACCGTCGCTGATACGGATCGCGGCCAGCTTGCCGGCCGCAAATCCGGCGTAAGCCACACCCCGTTGAACCGCGACGCCCGCATGGCTGCGCACGACCAGGGCCGGCGTGCTGCGATCGTACATCCACACGCGCTTGCCGTCGGTCTCATTCAATCCGGTAATCCGGCCATCGCCGCTGCGCACCATCACGATGCCGTCGACGGTTTTCGACAAATTCAGCACTTCGCTGGACACCAGGCTTTTCCATTTGAGC
The DNA here is from genome assembly GCA_049580605.1 of Gallionella sp. GTDB lineage: Bacteria > Pseudomonadota > Gammaproteobacteria > Burkholderiales > Gallionellaceae > Gallionella. The sequence continues at coordinate 5,063 of JBAUQH010000141.1, forward strand.
TTGCCGTCCTCGCCGTAGGCC
>JBAUQH010000142.1:0-24065 GCA_049580605.1 Gallionella sp.
GCGTTCGGCCCGGTGAGGATGTGCCCGTTGACCACGATGCCGCCGCCGACGCCGGTGCCGAGGATCACGCCGAACACCACCGTCTCGCCCGCCGCCGCGCCATCGGTCGCTTCGGAAAGCGCGAAGCAGTTCGCGTCGTTGCCGACCCTGACCTCGCGCTGCAGCAGCGCCTTGAGGTCATGCAGGATCGGTTGTCCGTTGAGCGCCGCCGAATTGGAATTCTTCAGCCGGCCGGTCGCGCGGGACAGCGCGCCGGGCGTGCCGATACCCAGCGTCCCGCGCTGCCCGAGCTCGGATTCGGTTTCGCGCACCAGACTGGCGATCGCCTGCAGCGTCTCGTAGTAATCGTTCTGCGGCGTCGCAACGCGGCGTCGCAGCAATACCGTGCCATTGTCGGCCAGCGCGATGATTTCGATTTTCGTGCCGCCAAGGTCCACGCCCAGCTTCATGGACACCTCACTAAACCTGCTGCGTGACTTGATTGCGGCGTTGCGCGGTACTCGCTTCTTCGCCTATCCCAATGATATGTCTCATCACTCCGTTCCGTGCGCCTTGCACTCAAGCCACTCACGACGGTTTTTTGAGTTGCCCACATAGAATCCCTCAGGTTCAGTTGTTTCCGGCCTGCAGCCAGAACGTGACCGGGCCGTCATTGACGAGGCTCACTTTCATGTCGGCGCCGAACACGCCGGTTGCGACAACCGCATGCTTCTCGCGCGCGATCTTGACGAAGTATTCGAACAGTTCCGCGCCGAGTTCCGGCGATGCGGCCGAGGAAAAGCTGGGGCGCGTGCCCTTGCGCGTATCGGCGGCGAGCGTGAATTGGGGGACCAGCAGCAGGCCGCCGCCGATGTCCGCGAGCGACAGGTTCATCCTGCCGGTGGCGTCGGGAAACACGCGGTAGCCCAGCAGGCGTTCGAGCAGGCGCTGCGCGCTCCTGTGGCTATCGTGCTTCTCGACGCCGAGCAGCACCAGCAGCCCGCGGCCGATCTGCCCGGCGACGCTGCCTCCCTCAGTTTTGCCTGGCACGGTTACGCTTGCCCCGCTGACGCGCTGTATCAATCCGATCATGCCAGACTCCCCGTTCACCCGTTTGTTCGGACCGGATTCTACCGCGGCGGCGGCAACCGTAAACAGCATCGCGCGAAGTTATCCGGAAAAACCAATCCGCGCCGGGAGAAGCACCGGAGGAACCCGCCTGCCACAAGCAGCGGGTTGCGTTTCGTCAATCCACTCTTTCCCGCGCAAGCGTATAATTCGCGCCATCTCATAACCAAGGAAACACCGTGACTCTCTCCACTCGCGTACAGGCCATCAAGCCATCACCCACTCTTGCCGTCACCGCGCGCGCGGCGAAGCTGAAAGCCGAAGGCAAGGACATCATCGGGCTGGGCGCGGGAGAGCCGGACTTCGATACGCCGCAGCATATCAAGGACGCCGCGATCGCCGCGATCAACCGGGGCTTCACCAAGTACACCCCGGTCGGCGGCACGCCGTCGCTGAAGGCGGCGGTGATCGCAAAGTTCAAGCGCGACAACGGGCTGGACTACACCGCGAAACAGATCCTGGTTTCGTGCGGCGGCAAGCAGAGTTTCTTCAACCTCGCGCTGGCGGTGATCAATCCCGGCGACGAGGTGGTCATCCCCGCGCCTTACTGGGTGTCGTATCCCGATATCGTGCTGATCGCGGAGGGCAAGCCGGTGATCGTGCAGGCGGGCATAAACCAGGGTTTCAAGATGACCCCGGCGCAGCTGGAAGCCGCGATCACGCCGAACACCCGGATGGTGGTGATCAACAGCCCGAGCAACCCTTCCGGCGCGGTGTACACGCTGGGCGAACTGCAGGCGCTCGGCGCGGTGCTGCGCAAGCATCCTAACGTGCTGATCTCGACCGACGACATGTACGAGCATATCGCGCTGACCGACGCGAAGTTCGTGAACATCCTGAATGCGTGCCCGGACCTGTATTCGCGCACCATGGTGCTGAACGGCGTATCGAAAGCCTATTCGATGACCGGCTGGCGCATCGGCTATGCGGCGGGTTCGGAAGCGATCATCACCGCGATGGAAAACGTGCAGTCGCAAAGCACCTCGAACCCGACCTCGATCTCGCAGGTGGCCGCGGAGGCCGCGCTGAACGGCGACCAGGGTTGCATCACGCCGATGGTGAAAGCTTTCCGCGAGCGGCATGCGTTCGTGGTGGATGCGCTGAACCGGATACCGGGCGTGAAATGCCTGATGGCGGGCGGCGCGTTCTATGCATTCCCGGATTTCAGCGGCGCGATCGCCGTGCTGCACAAGAAGGGCGTGCTGAAGGAAGCCAGCGACCTCGCGCTGTCGGAATATCTGCTGGTGGAAGCCGGCGTCGCGGTGGTGCCCGGCTCGGCGTTCGGCAGCGAAGGCTACCTGCGCCTGTCCTTCGCCACCTCGATGGATAACCTGAAGAAAGCGCTGGAGCGTATCGCCAAGGCGCTGGCTTAAGGTTTCGGCGCAGGCTAACGTTTTCCCCGCAAGGGGGAGGCCGTGGTTGTAAAGCCGCTAAAGCGGCAACAACCACGCACACGTTATGCCGAAGCCAAAATCACCCGGCGCTGGAGCGCATCGCGAAGGCGCTGGCTTGATCGGCTGAAAAACCCCGTCCGTTAATCCGGGCCCGGATCAGGGCGCATAAACCAGCGTCGGGTTGTCGATCGCTCCGTCCAAATGCAGTTCGGTGCTGGCCAGGCCGTGCATGTCCAGATTGACCTTCATCTTCCCGGTCAATTGCTGATTGCTGATGTCGAACGATGCAAGCGCGCTCATCACGCCCCCGTCGATTTTGACCTGGGTGAAATGGTAGGCATCCTTGCTGTAGCTGAAGTCTCCCCGGAGATGGTCGTAACGGGTCCTGCCTCCCGGCAGGTTCGTCCTGCTGCGCGTGCGCGCCGTTTCGACGATGTCCAGCCCGCCGATCAGCCCGTCGGCCGAAACGAAGCTGCCATCCATCAACGCGGAGTCGGCCAGGCCGCCCAGATTCGGCGAACTCATCCTGAAGCGCGCCGAACCATCGACGTTGCCGTCCAGCAATTTGCTGAATTCCTTCATCACGATCTTCTTCGCCGTGATCGTACCGTCCGCATGCCAGCCTGAATGCCAGTTCAGGTCCGCATTCCCCTGCAGCGTGCCGTCGAGTATCCGCGCATCGAATTTGCCGATCTGCAGCTCGTCGCCGGATATTTCTCCGCTCGCATCCAGCTGGTCGAAATTCCAGCCCGGCAGCAGCGGCAGCGCGCCTGCATGCACCGTAATGTTTGTCCTGAATTTGCCGCCCGCAAGCGGATCGATGACCACGCTGTATTTGCCGGAATTGGCACTGAACCGGGCATGATTGAGTTTGCCTGCCGGGGTGAATTCCAGTTCGCCCTCCACGCCGGTCAGCTGGAATACGTCGGCATCCACCGTGCCGTCGCTGATCGACATGCGGTTCACCGGAAACCGGCTGCTGACGGCAAGCTTTTGCAGCCATGCACCCGAGTCGCGCAATGCGATGCCCCTGACGGTGACTTTCTGCAAATCAACGCTGTCGATCGGCTTGCTGTCGCCGAACACGCCGAGGATATCAAAATTGATTTGCGCGGTCGCGGCCTGGAATTGCTTCGCATCACCGATATAGATCTCGCCCAGATCCAGACGCGGTGTCGGAAGGAAGCGGCCGGACAGATAGCCCAGGTGCACCGGCTGATGCAATTCGTCGGAGAGCAGTTGCTGTACCTTCGGCATGTAATCACGCATCGGCATAAAGTTAGGAGCGACAAACAGGGCGCCGACCAGCAGCACCAGCAGGAATACCCCGAGCATGGCGATACTTCCAAACAGCTTGTTCCACGCAAAGGATTTGCGCGGCGCGCGTGCGGAACGCCTGGATTTTTCTGCGCGTGCGGTTTCCAGGGATTGTTCGGCAATGTGCGCCGCGTGTTCCGCATTGGCCCGGGCGGTTTCCAGCGCGCGCTGCTCGGCTTCGGCCCATACCTTGGCCTCGGCGTCCGCCAATTCCCTGATGCGCGCTTCTTCAGCGTTGCGCGCCTGGGCTTCGCGCCTGGCCCGCTCTCTTTCCGCTTTTTCCTTTTCCGCTTTTTCCCTGGCCAATCTTTCCCTGGCTGCCGCTTCGTCCGTCACCGGCGGCTGGGCAGGTTTGGCGTGATGCCGTTCATTGGGCGGCCCGGCCGGGCGCGCTTCGTCGATATTGAATGAGTCAAGCGCAAACGCATCCTGCTTTGTCCCCGCGGATGCGGTATCCCCGGATCCGGGTTTAAACATGGAGTCCGCAATTTTCTGCGGTGCGGCGGACTGAATTTCATCGATCTTGAAGGCATCAAACGCAAACGATCCGATTGCGCCCGGGTTCGCCCCGGCTGATTTTTCACGCGCTTCGGCTGCTTTACGCGCCTGTTCGGCTTCCTGTTCGGCCTGCTTGCGGGCAGCTTCAGTTTCCAACTCCGCCTTGCGCCTTGCCCGTTCCTGTTCGGCCTGCCGTTGGGCGGCCTCCTGCTCCGCTTTGATGCGGGCTGCTTCCTTTTCTGCCCTGATGCGCACCGCTTCATGCTCCGCCTTGATCCGTGTAACCTCGGCATCCTTGCGCTCGCGTTCCTCTGCCTCGAGTCGCAGCCTGGCTTCCTGCTCGGCTTTCAGCTTGGCGGCTTCCAGTTCTTCACGCACCCGACGGGCTTCCTGCTCGGCTCTCAGCTTGGCGGCGTCCAGTTCTTCGCGCACCCGCCGGGCTTCCTGCTCCGCCTTGATGTGCGCAGCTTCGGCTTCCCGCTGCTCCCTGGCCGCGGCTTCGAGACGCTGCCTGGCCTGCTGTTCTGCTTCGCGAAGGATCTGGTCGTCGCCTGCCGAATCGGCGCGCGTTGATGTCTGGTAGGTGGACATGAAATCCAGTTCGTCAGAAACCTTTGCCGGCCCGGTTTTGCGCGGTGTTGCGATTTTGACCGGCATGGCCAACTTGGGAGACGCGGCCGATTTTGGATTCTTGCCGGATAATTCCTTTTCCTGGATCAGCCCGGATTTTTCCAGTTCTTCAAACATCTCGGCAAGATTGGCGCGCATGCTGGGCGCGGCGCGCTTGCTGACTTCACCGAAGGTGGAAACCCCGTCCACCATCGAAAGCGCGCGCTTGACGTCACCTGACAGGGGAGATGTCCGACTTTGTACCTGCTCTTCTCCGGCGCTGGTTCTGACAAAAATCGTTTTGTTATCCATGCTCCATTCTATCTGATCGCGCGCAATTATTACGATTTTAAATCATTTCGTTACGGATGATCCGTGCAGAAGTTACCCGTTGTTTCCCGGCACTCGCCAAAAGTAAGGCATATTATAATTCCGGTCTGCCTCCGTCTGCATTTCCGCACCGCCGTACCGGGACAGCGTGCATGCCGCGCGATTCAGCGTTAATCGCTGCACACTGCACTTGCCCAGGCTGCGATGCTGCCCCCGCTGGCAGTAAGCGGGATTCAACGCTTAAGGGCTAATTGAGGTTGACCGGACAAGGCAAAATCACTATTATGCGCACCTCTTCATTCCCTGATAGCTCAGTTGGTAGAGCGACGGACTGTTAATCCGCAGGTCCCTGGTTCGAGTCCAGGTCGGGGAGCCAAAACACCATGCCCAAGCGCAAATCGGGGCTTTATAATTGCTACGATCCCTGCAATGGATTTGCAGGCAAAACAACAAATTCCCCCTGGTGCATTCAAAACCACACCAAACCATCCCAACTCGTTTATCATAAACCGTGGCCTGAGTCATAAAACATCATTAATGCAATCACAAAGGGGCGGCATTGAATAATGGAATGACACGAATTCGATCGAGCAGCGCCTCGAATTGTTTCCGCGATTTGTTTATCTGGCCGATTGAACCATGACCATTAATAAGAAAATGATTTGGCGGTTCTTCCTGGTCGTGGTGGAAATTCTCTTCATCACCTATCTGGATTACGCAGAGTCCGGAACCTACTTTTCCCTGGACGTGCTGTATTGCCTGCCGGTCATCCAGGCTGCACAGATTGGCGCAATCCGGTCGATGCGACGCTCCGATACCCAGACCTCCACGATCATCGGCGTGTTTGTTGCGGTCGCCTGGAGCGCCGCGGAGGCAGCGGTAATCTGGCCCAGCTTTCCGATTGCCGCGCTCGCAATGAATATATTTACACGCAGCGTCACTTTTACCGTGCTTGGCCGGGTGGTTACCAAGCTGTGGCGGGAAAGGGAATATTCGCGCAAGGACACACTGACGGAATTGGCCAACCGACTGGAATTCAAAGAGCGCTTTGAAGCCGAACAGTTCCGCAGCGAGCGATCCGGCACCCCCTATTCCCTGCTGTATATCGACATAGACGAGTTCAAGAAGCTGAATGACCAGCATGGACATCACATTGGCGACAAGGCCCTCAAGGCAGTTGCGCACATTTTGCGGGAGAACTCCAGAAGCGTTGATACCGCGGCGCGCATCGGCGGGGATGAGTTCGTGCTGCTGTTTACCGAAACGGACCAGTATGTTTGCGACATACTGGTCAAACGCATCAAGGCGGTATCGGAAAAGATCTTCAACGACGAAGGATGGCAGATCGCGCTTTCCATCGGCCATGCGACCGCTACCGGAAAAACGAGAACCACCGATGAAATCCTGCATGATGCCGACGCCAACATGTACGCGATTAAGAAGCAAAGGCAATAACCCGCAGGCCCGGCGGCGCAGCCTGCCCCGTTACACTCCCGTCCGGAACAGAACAACCCGTCCAGTTCGCTGACGCAGAGGCTGCGATCGTCAGCGGCGCCCGCGCGCGCTGCCTGTGCATTTTCCGGCGCAAACAGAAACGGCACCGGGTCTTCCGACCCGATGCCGCTGTCGCTGCGTATCGCCGGACTAAGGCATCACGCTGTTGATCACGATGTCCAGGCCTTTGGTGCCCGGCTTGATGGTCGCGGTGATATCCTGCAGATCGCCGGCCTGCGCCATTGGCGAGCCGGACTTCGACACCCGCGCCACCACCACGACCTTGGGATAGCCGGACAGCTTGAGTTGCGGCTGCATCGCCATGCTGTCGTCCAGGGTGAATTTCAGGGGCAGATCCTTGACCTGTTTGCGCATCACCGCCAGCGGCATTACCGGGCCCTGGGCGGCGCGTGCGAGGATGAACACGGTATCGTCGGGTGATACCTTGCCGGCCAGCGCTTTGCTCAGCGTAACCTTGCCGGTAATGGCCGACGCGGTAAGCGCCGATTTTGCAGATGCTCTTCCCGCCGCAAGCTGCTCAAGCTGTTTCCTGCCGCCGGGCTGCTTGACGAGCAGTTCGGCAGCACGCTTGAGGCCGACGATGTAGGCCTGAGCATCCTGTGAACCGGGGCCGAGCTGGTCTATGAGGGTTTGCCAGCGTTTCATCGCGGTAAGGTAATCCCCCCGCTCCATCGCGGCCGAACCGGCCAGCGCGAGCGCGGTGTTGTTGTTGGGGTCCAGTTCCAGCGACTTGCTGATCATCTTGGTCACTTCGTCATTCTGCAGCGTCTGGCCGTTTGCCATTGCGTAGACGTCGGCATAATTTGCCCACAACTGCGCCTCATTGGGCACCAGCACCACCAGGCGCGCGTAGGCATTGGACGCATCCGGGAAGCGTTTCTGTTCGGTGTAGGTGCGCGCCAGCATCCACCAGTCGCTCGGGTCCTTGGAGCCGCGCTTTACCTTGTCTTCCAGTTTGAGCAGCGCATCCGGAGAATGAACCACACCTTCGGCATCGGCCACGATCATATCCTGCGGCGACAATGCATCGGGATTGCCCAGGGTCAGATACAGCGACACGCTGGCCACCGGCAGCAACACCGCCAGCGCGACAGCCAGCACCTTGGCCGGATTGCGCGGCGGTTTTGCCGCAGGCTGTTCGGTGATCTTGACCTCTTCCAGCAGGCGGGACTCCAATTCTGTCCTGCCCTGGTCGTATGCATCCCGGGTCAGCAGGCCGTTGTTCAGGTCCACCTCGAGCTCCGCCGCCTGGTCGCGCAGAATCTCCAGATTCGCCGCATCCCGCAATACTTCATCAGGCGACGAAGACTTGCGCCACAACGGCAACGCAATAAAAAGAACCGCGGCCAGCGACATCGCCGCGCAGAGTATCCAGAATAAAATCATTGTTGAGGTTCTTTCGGTTCGTTTAGCAAAGCTGCCGCGCGTTGCGCTTGTTCGGCGGAAAGGTGAACTTCCGGGACTTCTTGCCTGCGCTTGCGCAGCTGGTAAACCAGGCCGGCCAGGCCGAGCAGCAGCAACGCAAACGGGCCGTACCAGAGCAGTATGGTATAGCGCTTCATCGGCGGGTCAAACAGCACGAAGTCGCCATATTTGGAAACCAGGAAATCGATGATCTGCTGGTCGGTCATGCCCTGTTTCATTTTCTCGCGCACTTCCTGGCGCAGGTCCTTGGCCAGGTCGGCGCGCGAGCTGGCCAGCGATTCGTTCTGGCAGACCAGGCAGCGCAGGTTTTTCGCGAGGTGGACCATGCGCTGTTCCAGCACCGGGTCTTCCGCCAGGTCTTTCGCCTGGCCGGCGTAGGCAAAGGTCGGCAACAGGGCGATCAGTATCAGCAATAAATATTTCATTTCGACTGCAGCTCCGCAACCAGTGGAAGGATTTTTTGCTGCAAACTTTGATGGGTGACCGGACCGATCTGCTTGTAGCGAATCACGCCCTGCTTGTCGATCACATAGGTTTCAGGCACGCCATAGACGCCGTAATCGATCCCGACGCGCCCGTTGGCATCGGTGGCAACCAGGGTGTACGGATCGCCGCCCTCGCGCAGCCACGCCTCGCCGTCCGGGTTCTTGTCCTTGTAGTCCAGACCGTAGATCGGCACGATGTGCTGCTGCGACAATTCCATCAGCACGGGATGTTCCTCACGGCACGAAACACACCAGGAAGCCCACACGTTGAGCAGCCACACCTTGCCCTTCATTTCCTCCGACGAAAACTGTTTGGCGGGGTTGTAAAGTTGCGGCAGCGTGAACGCCGGTGCAGACTTGTTGATCAACGGCGAGGGAATTTCATGCGGATCCAGCCCCAGTCCGACGTACAGGAAAATCACCAGCACAACGAAAGCAAGGAACGGCCAGAAGCGCGTCATGATGCGCCACCGGTTGCGATGGTTCCGCCGATAGGCAAGCTGCCAGAGCTGATGAGCGCCGCCTTCCTGCTGTGGATACGGTAGCGGCGGTCACTGATCGCCAGTGCGCCGCCCATGGCCATCAACAGGCAGCCGCCCCAGATCCATACCACGAACGGCTTGTAATAGACGCGCATCGACCAGGCGCCCTGCGAATCGGGAATCGGTTCGCCCATCGAGACGTAAAGGTCGCGGAAGATACCGGTGTCGATCGCCGCTTCCGTCATCGGCATGCCGGACGCGTTGTAGTGGCGCTTCTGCGGCAACAGCACGGTGACCGGGCTGCCATCCTTGGTAACGGTGAGGTGCGCCTGCTCGGCGGTATAGTTCGGTCCGGTAATATTGTTCACGCCGTCAAAACGGAAGATGTAGCCGCCTGAATCGACCGTGTCGCCGACGTTCATGCGCACGTCGCGTTCGGTTTCGTAGCCTTTGACCACGGTCACGCCGATGATGAACACCGCCACGCCGAGATGCGCGAGCTGCATACCGTAGTAACTCAGACTCTGGCTGCGCACACGCTGCATGAACGAACCCGTACCGCCCCAGCGTTGCATCAGGCTCACCACCAGCGATGCGATCACCCAGAAAGACAGCAACAATCCCAGCGCGATCATGGGAGTCCAGTGCTTGAAGATAAACGGCAACGTTATTGCCAGCACTGCCGCGGCAACGAATCCCCAGCGGACGCGTTTGAACAGCTCAGGCACGCTGGACTGCTTCCAGCGCGCCAATGCACCGAGGCCCATCATCAGGATGGTCAGCGTCATCAACGGAACGAATACCGCCTCGAAATACGGGGGGCCGACCGACAGCTTGCCCAGACCCAGTGCATCCATGAACAGCGGATACAGGGTGCCGATGAACACCGAAGCGGATGCGACCGACAGCAACACGTTATTCGACAGCAGCATCGATTCACGCGAGACGATATCGAATTTTCCGCCCAGCCCGATTTTGGGTGCGCGCCATGCAAACAGCAGCAGCGACGATCCGATCACGATCACCAGGAAAGCCAGAATGAACACACCGCGCCTCGGATCGGTCGCAAAAGAGTGCACCGATGTCAGCACACCGGAACGCACCAGGAAGGTGCCGAGCAGACTCAGGGAAAATGCGGCAATCGCCAGCAGCACTGTCCAGCTCTTGAATGCGCCGCGCTTTTCGGTGACCGCCAGCGAATGGATCAGCGCGGTGCCAACCAGCCACGGCATGAACGACGCGTTTTCAACCGGATCCCAGAACCACCAGCCGCCCCAGCCGAGTTCGTAGTATGCCCACCAGCTGCCGAGCATCACGCCGCAGGTCAGGAACACCCAGGCCACCGTTGTCCAGGGACGCGACCAGCGCGCCCAGGTGGCATCCAGCTTGCCGCCCAGCAATGCTGCAATCGCGAACGAGAAAGCGACCGAAAAACCGACATAGCCCATATAGAGCATCGGCGGATGGATCACCAGGCCGGGATCCTGCAGCAGCGGGTTCAATTCCTGGCCGTCGGTCGCGGCAGGCAGCAATCGCGTGAACGGATCCGAGGTGAGCAGCATGAACAACAAGAAACCGACCGCAATCAATCCCATCACGCCCAGCACCCGCGCGACCATTTCCTCGGGCAGGTGCCGGCTGAACGTTGCAACCACGACCGCCCAGATCGACAGCATGGTCACCCACAGCAGCAGCGAGCCCTCGTGACCGCCCCAGATCGCGGCAAAACGGTAATGCAATGGCAATTGTGAATTGGAATGTTCCGCGACATACAGCACGGAGAAATCATTGTGGAGAAATGCATATGCAAGTGCTGCGAACGCCAACACGACAAACACGAATTGCCCTGTTGCCAAAGGACGCGCAAGGCTCATCAACACCCTGTTGTTTCGCGCAGCACCCAGGATCGGCAGCACGCCCAGCGACATCGCCAGGAACAATGCAATGATTAACGAAAAATGACCAAGTTCTGGAATCATGTCTAAGCCCTCGGAAAATTATTGAGTAACAGGAACTGGGGCGTTGCCCGGAATGGCAACTGTTCCGGCCGCTTTGGCAACTCCGCCTTTTTTCAGCGCATCGGCCGCTTCAATTGCCTTGGCTCTTTTCAGCGCATCGGCCGCTTCAGGCGGCATATAGTTTTCATCGTGTTTCGCGAGCACCTGTTCGGCAACCATCACGCCACCCGCATCCATCTTGCCTTCTGCAACCACACCCTTGCCTTCCTTGAACAGGTCCGGAAGGATGCCTTTGTACACGACCGGAATTTCCTTATACATATCGGTAATCATGAAATTCGTCGTCAACCCGTCCACTTCGCGCTTGACGCTGCCCTTTTCAACCAGGCCGCCAATGCGGAAGCTGCGGCCTTTCGGTACCTGGTTGTCGAACACCTGGGTGGGGGTGAAATACAAATTCACGTTACCCCTCAGCGCATAAAGCACCAGGCCCACCGCCATCCCGACTGCGGCAAGGGCAACGGCTATAAATGCAAATCTCTTGTGGCGCGGTTTCATTTACTCTTCATCTCCTGCATCACGCATCAGGCGAACCTGCTGCAAAGTTGTTTTCCTTTTATGGAAGACCAGCACGATTTCGATCGCGAAAACAATCAACGCGAACACGTACGAACCGATCCAGACATAGGTAAGCGGATATTCCTTCATCCATACAACCAGACCGTTCACTGTTGCACCTCCGACATGGTACTGGCACAACCGGCAGATTGCGGGAGGCGCTGCATTGCGGTCATTCCCGCACCCGTCGCATTCGCGCACCGCCTCATGACCGCACCTCCGGCAATTCGCCGATCCAATCGGTCTTGCGCTCGCGCTCAAGTATGATACTGCGCACCCGCGATAGCACGACCGCAATCGCATAAAACCAGCAGGCAACCGTCATCGTGAGCAGGGTGTGCTGCATGGTGATCTGCATGCTGGTCCCGCTGAACTTGATCGTCGCTCCCTGGTGCAGGGTGTTCCACCATTTCACCGAGAAATAGATGATCGGCACGTTTACCGAACCCACGATGGCCAGCAATGCCGCGGCACGGTCGGCACGGCGCGGTTCGTCTATCGATGCGTGCAGCGCGATGAAGCCCAGATACAGGAACAGCAGGATGAGCTGTGAAGTCATGCGCGCATCCCATATCCACCAGGTGCCCCACATCGGCTTGCCCCACAACGCGCCGGTCCAAAGCGAAATCAGCGTGAACAGCGCGCCGGTAGGCGCAATCGCGCTGGCCATCATCGCCGACAGGCGGGTGTTGAAGATCAGGCCGAGTGCCGCATAACCCGCCATGACCAGGTAGAAGAACATGGACAGAATGGCGGTCGGCACGTGGATGAACATGATGCGATAGAACTCGCCCTGCTGTGCGTCAACAGGCGCGACGAAAAATCCCATGTACAAACCGATCACGAACAGGATCACGGACGGAACTGCAAACCACGGAATCATCTTTCCGGCCAGACCGTAAAAACTGGTGGGAGAAGAATATTTGAACCAATTGATTGCCAAATCATCACTCCATCGAAATACGCAACGCCTGTGCGGTCACCCACGGTGTAAACGCCAGGGCGAGTAACAGCACCGCCCCCAGCAACGACAAATGGGGTGCAATGCTCAACCCGCCTGATATTGCCCCGACTGCTCCGGTGCCGAATATCAGCACTGGAATACACAGCGGCAGCACCAGCAGCGACAGCAGCACCCCGCCGCCGCGCAGTCCCAGGGTCAGCGCGGCGCCGATTGCACCGATCATGCTCAGTACCGGCGTTCCCAGCAGCAGGCTGACCATCAGTACGCCCAAAGCCTGGATCGACATATCGAACTGCAAACCCAGCACCGGTGCCATCAGCACCAGCGGCAGTCCCGAATACATCCAGTGCGCCACCACCTTGCCCAGCACCAGCATGGACAACGACTGCGGTGCCAGCATCATCTGTTCCAGCGTTCCGTCCAGATAGTCTGCCGAAAACAGGCGGCCCAGCGAAAGCATCGAGGCCAGCAACGCCGCCACCCACAATACCCCCGCCGCCATCTTGCGCAGCATATCCATTTCCGGGCCGACACCCATTGGAAACAGGCTGACCACCATCACAAAAAAAATCAGCGTTGTCAGCACGTCCGCGCGGCGGCGCATCGCCAGCACCAGATCGCGCCTGATCACCAGCAGCAGCAGGTCGAGCATGCCGGTTTTTTTCATGACAGGGACAATATGCGCATTTCCATCCCCGCAACATGCAGGGGCTGATGCGTGGTAAATATCACCATCCCCTGTCGGGCCAGATGTTCTGCAATCAGTTCCTGTATCAACGCCACGGCTCCGACATCAAGAGCGGTCAAAGGTTCGTCGAGTATCCACAATTTGGCATCGCTGACCAGCAATCTCGCCAGCGCGACACGGCGCCGCTGGCCTTGCGACAGGACTTTGGTCGGAAGCATTTCCCGTCCGCGCAGGCCCAAACGCCGCAAAGCGGCCAAAGCCTCTTTTTCTTCTAATTCAACCCCCGACAAACCTGCCGAGATGCGCAGGTTTTCCAGTGCGCTCAGTTCGTCCTTTATCGCATTCAGATGCCCGAGGTACAGTATCTCGCCGTAATAATCTTCAGCCTGCTCGCGTATCTTCCGGCCGCGCCAGGCAATTTCACCCTGGTCCTGCATCAGGAATCCGCACAAGGTCCGCAACAGACTGGTTTTCCCGCTGCCGTTTGCGCCTTGAACTTGCATGATCTGCCCGAGATGCAGCTGAAAATTCAACCCGGAAAACAAACGATGATCGCCTCGACTACAAGCAAGATTGCTGACTTCCAGCATGAAGGGGAAATCCAGAGTTTGACAACGTGGGATTATATACGATCGCGTTTGGCAGTGACAACGAAATTGCCGGCCCGGCAGCCATAACCCTGCGGTAAAAAGTGCCAATCCGTGCAGAATACCGGGGACCTGAAACATCAGGCAGATTGACCGGTTTGCCGCATGCCGCCCAGAAAGTCAAGGTCAGCAACACTTCGCCCTCGCGCTACCCGCCGGTTCAACCAAACTGCCCGGCCGGAACCGACACAGTATGGCCTGCCGCAATACAAATGTTAACGCCACTCGAAAGTGGCGTTCACGACTTCAACGAGGCGCAAAATCAGGGCTGTGCCGTCTTCGCATCGGGCAAGTTCAGCTTGATGGTGGCGTTCTTTTCAGCATAAGCCATGTATGCACGGAAAAGTTCCTCTCCGGTCAGCCGCTGCAACTCCTGTAAGTACCGCGTGCGTTTCGCATTATCGATTGCGTCACCGTCCTTGACCGCATCAATTCTGACCAGCATGTAACCGCTGCCCGGCAACTCCGCGCCGACATACTGCGGAAACTGCGCTGAGCCAGCTTGGAATATTTGCCGCACCAGGGCGATCCCCAGCGAGCCATGTTTCGCCCGGGTAATGTTCTGCGCCGATTCCCAGCTTAACTTGGCGGCGGTTCCGCCCCTGAGCTTCGCCAGCAGCGACTGGCCCTGCTTGACTGCCAGTTCCTGCGCCTGCTGGCGCAGCAATTTTTCACGTATCTGGTCGCGCACTTCGCTGAGCGGGCGCAATGCGGCCGGTTTGTAATCGAGAATTCGGGCGGCAACCAGCGTGTTCGGCACCACCTCGATCGCGTCCGTGTTGCGTTTGTTCTTGATGACATCATCGGAAAAAATCGCCTGCATCATTTTTGCAGTCCAGGGGTTGCCTGCAGCAACCCCTTTTACCAGCCATCCGCTCTGCTCCACTTTAGCGCCTGCCAGTTCTGCAGCCGGCTGCAGGGTGTCGCTCTGCTCATAGACGGTGTTGCTGAATTTATCGGCCAGCTCGGCGAACATATCGTCAGCCTTTTGCTGCCGCATCTTGCTCAGGATGGACTGGCGGGCATCTTTTAAGGGAATAACATTGGACGGCTTGATTGCCAGCAGCTTGAAAATATGAAAACCAAAATCCGATTTCACCAAATCACTGATTTCTCCGACCTTCAATGTAAATGCTGCATTGTCAAAAGTCTTGGCCGTCATGCCAGGCATGCCGCGCGTACCGCGGCCAAAAAATCCCAGGTCACCGCCAGCCGAAGCCGAGCCGGAATCCTGAGAATATTTTTTCGCCAGATCGGCGAACTTGTCCGGATTTTGCCTGGCCTCGTGCAGCAACTGTTCTGCTTTGGCCTTGGCCGCATCCCGTTCTGCTTGCGGCGCAGAAGCATTGACGGTGACCAGGATATGGGCAACGCGGCGTTCTTCGGGTGTAGCAAACTCATTCTTGTGCACATCGTAATAATTTTGGACTTCCTCGTCGCTCAGCTGCACCTTCTTCAGGAGATCGGCAGCTGATAATCTGACGTACTGAACCTTTGCCTGCTCATTGACCTGGAACTCACTTGCATTTTGGCCGTAATAGCTTTTAATCGCGGAATCATCCACTTTGGCCTGTGACATGAACGACTTGAGCGTCAGGGGCAGCACGTTCACCGTGCGCTGCTGTTCACTCAGCCGGATGATATTGTCCGCAATGCTAGTGGCGGAAAATCCGTTCTGCGCGTAGGTATCCTGCATCTCCTGTCCGAGCAGATCTTTGCGCACGCGCGCCTCAAAGGCCAGCGGCGACAGTCTCTCGTTTGCCAGAAAGGAATTGTAACGTTTCTTGTCGAATTTTCCGTCAACCTGGAATTCATTGATTCCGGATATCACCTGCACGATTTGCTCATCAGGCACAGCCAGCCTTGCCGATCCGGCGCGCTCTGCAAGCAATCGCTGTGTGACCAGATTGTCCAGAACCGCCCGTTTTGCCTGGGGACCCTCGAATATCGAAGGATCGTAGTTTGCGCCAAGCTGCTCGCGCATCTGGTCCTGCTGCCGGTGAAGTGCATCATCCAGTTCTTTCTGGGAAATCTTTGTGCCGTTTACCGTGGCAGCGACGTCAGCAGCGTTCCCAGACCTTTCATATGAACTCACACCCCACAATGCAAACGGCAAAATAATCACTGCCAATACGATCTGTACCAGTTTTTTATTTTCATGCACGAAATCAAACATAGCAATGCCATCCAACTATCGATTCAAATGAAACGGATGCAAAAAAGGCGAACTTGCGTTCGCCTCGAATTGGCGGAGTGGACGGGACTCGAACCCGCGACCCCCGGCGTGACAGGCCGGTATTCTAACCAACTGAACTACCACTCCAGAAACTTTTTTGGTGGGTGCTGACGGGGTCGAACCGCCGACATTCGCCTTGTAAGGGCGACGCTCTACCAACTGAGCTAAGCACCCGGAAAAGTCGGCTAGTTTACAGCATCTTTCAGGCCCTTGCCAGCACTAAACTTGGGCACCTTTGCTGCTTTGATCTTGATCGTCGCACCGGTGCGAGGATTACGGCCGTTTCGGGCTGCGCGCTTGCCTACCTTGAATGTACCAAAACCAACCAAGCTCACTGTATCGCCTTTTTTCAGTGCCTTCTTGATGGAATCTACAGTCGCATCCAGCGCACGGGCTGCGGCTGCCTTAGAAAGATCAGCGGATTTTGCAATTGCATCAACCAAGTCAGATTTATTCACGTATGTCCCCTTCGCGAGTGATTAATAAAACAGGAATATCCCTGTGAAGCCTTTATATCAAGGCTTCGCGGCTTTGGTCAAGCGAATACTGGAATTATTTTCATGATGCATTGCGGCAGCAATTTTGTTACGAATTCCTTGCTCAATGCTTGGTCACAACTGACGAATCCGACACTGCCGGATCACCTGCCAAAGGAACAACCGCAACATTTTCATCGGCTTCGGCAAGGGGCTCGGGCTTGCGTTCGAGCGCCATTTCAAGCACCTGATCGATCCATTTGACCGGGTGAATGTCGAGTTTGTTTTTGATGTTGTCCGGTATTTCCGCCAGATCCTTGGTGTTTTCTTCGGGTATCAGCACGATCTTGATCCCGCCGCGTTGCGCCGCCAGCAGCTTTTCCTTCAATCCGCCGATAGGCAGCACTTCGCCGCGCAGGGTGATCTCGCCTGTCATCGCGACATCGGCACGCACCGGGATGCCAGTCAGGACCGATACCATCGCAGTGCACATGCCCACGCCCGCACTCGGACCGTCCTTCGGGATCGCGCCTTCCGGCAGGTGGATGTGCAGATCGGTTTTCTGGTAGAACTCTTCGTCGATCCCGAGCCGTTTTGCACGGCTGCGCACCACGCTCAATGCGGCCTGTATGGATTCCTGCATCACCTCGCCGAGCTTGCCGGTGGTGGTGGTCTTGCCCTTGCCGGGCAGCACCGCCGCCTCAATGGTGAGCAATTCGCCCCCGACCTCCGTCCATGCCAGTCCCGTCACCTGCCCGATCTGGTTGTTTTTTTCCGCCACGCCGTAGGAGTAGCGGCGCACACCGAGATATTTGTCGAGATTGCGCGAGTTGATGGTGACCTTGTTGTTGCGGTCTTTCAGCAGGAGCGCCTTGACGACCTTGCGGCAGATCTTGGAGATTTCCCGCTCCAGTCCGCGCACCCCGGCCTCGCGCACGTAATAGCGCACGATGTCGCGCAATGCGCTTTCCGAAATGTTTATTTCCTCAGGTTTCAGGCCATTGTTCTTGACCACTTTCGGCACCAGATAGCGTGTGGCGATGTTGATCTTCTCATCTTCCATGTAACTGGAAACATGGATGATCTCCATACGGTCCATCAGCGCATCGGGAATGTTCAGCGTATTCGCCGTTGCGACGAACATCACTTCAGACAGGTCATATTCGACCTCGACATAATGGTCGACAAACGTGCTGTTCTGTTCCGGGTCAAGCACCTCCAGCAGCGCCGATGACGGATCGCCGCGCATGTCCATGCCCATCTTGTCTACTTCATCGAGCAGGAACAGCGGATTCTTTACCGCGACCTTGCTCATGTTCTGCAGGATTTTGCCGGGCATCGAACCGATATAGGTGCGGCGATGGCCGCGAATCTCGGATTCATCGCGCACACCGCCGAGCGACATGCGCACGAACTTGCGGTTTGTTGCGCGCGCGATGGACTGGCCCAGCGAGGTTTTGCCCACGCCCGGCGGACCCACCAAACAAAGGATGGGCGCTTTCATCTTGTCCATGCGCTGCTGCACGGCGAGATATTCCAGGATGCGTTCCTTGACCTTGTCCAGTCCATAGTGATCTTCTTCAAGCACCACTTCGGCCTTTTTCAGGTCGGCACTGATCTTGGTCTTTTTCTTCCACGGCAAACCGACCAGCACGTCGATGTAGTTGCGCACCACGGTCGCTTCGGCCGACATCGGTGACATCAAACGCAGTTTCTTCAATTCCGACTCGGCCTTGTTGCGCGCCTCCTTGGGCATATGCGCGGCCTTGATCTTCTTTTCCAGTTCGTCGAAGTCGGTGCCTTCTTCGCCGTCGCCCAGTTCCTTCTGGATCGCCTTGACCTGTTCGTTCAGATAATATTCGCGCTGGCTCTTTTCCATCTGGCGCCTGACGCGGCCGCGAATACGCTTCTCGACCTGGAGGATGTCGATCTCGCCTTCCAGCAGCCCGAGCAAATGTTCCAGGCGCTTGCGCACCCCGAATATCTCGAGCACTTCCTGCTTCTGCTCGAGCTTCAGCGGCAGATGCGCAGCAATGGTGTCGGCCAGACGACCGGCATCATCGATCCCGGCCAGCGAGGTCAGGATTTCCGGGGGTATCTTTTTGTTGAGCTTGACGTACTGGTCGAACTGGGCGATCAGCACGCGGCGCATCGCTTCGGATTCGCTGTCTGTGCCATCTTCGGCAGGCACAATCTGTACTTCGGCGTCAAAATGCGATTTTGCGTCATACACGTGCAGCACAGTCGCGCGCTGCGTGCCCTCGACCAGCACCTTGACGGTGCCATCGGGCAATTTCAGCATTTGCAGGATATTGGCCATGCTGCCGATGGAATAGAGATCTTCGGTACCCGGATCGTCCTTGGTCGCAGACTTCTGCGCGACCAGCGCAATGCTTTTGCCGGCCTCCATCGCAGTCTCAAGCGCCTTGATGGACTTGGAGCGGCCGACGAACAGCGGAATCACCATATGGGGGAATACCACTACGTCGCGCAAAGGCAACAGCGGGAAAAGGTTGCTTGAAATCAGGTTGGTGCCTGCAATATCTTGTTCTGACATGACGAACCTTTTAGTTGAATTGAAGGTTAAATGGGGATAGCCGGGAAGAATTCAAGCCGCCCCATCGGGACAAGATACCTAAAGAACGAACGGCAGCTAATCAAGCCGCCATATGGCTATCGGCATATATGATGATGGGTTTTATTTCACTGGATGCACCGTCATCCAGAACCACCTTGCTGACATTATCCATCGAAGGCAGGTCGAACATCACATCCAGCAACGCATGCTCGAGTATCGAGCGCAATCCGCGTGCGCCGGCCTTGCGCGCCAGCGCCTTGCGGGCGATCGCCAGCAACACCCCCTCGTGAAATTCCAGCGCCACATTTTCCATCGCAAACAGCTTCTGGTATTGCTTGGTCAGCGCATTCTTCGGTTCGGTCAGGATTTTCACCAGCGCGGACTCGTCCAGTTCTTCAAGCGTGGCAACCACCGGCAGGCGCCCGACAAACTCCGGAATCAGCCCGAACTTGATCAAATCCTCAGGCTCGACCTCGCGCAGGGTCTCTCCGGTCTTGCGCTGATCCTTGCTGGCAATGCTTGCGCCGAAGCCGATGCCCGCCTTTGCGGTGCGGCTGCGTATGACTTTCTCCAGCCCGTCGAAAGCGCCCCCGCAAATGAACAGGATGTTGGTGGTATCCACCTGGAGGAATTCCGTATTCGGGTGTTTGCGACCGCCCTGCGGCGGAATCGAGGCCTTGGTGCCCTCGATCAACTTGAGCAATGCCTGCTGCACGCCTTCGCCGGACACATCCCGGGTTATCGACGGATTGTCGGATTTGCGAGAAATCTTGTCGATCTCGTCGACATATACGATGCCGCGCTGGGCCTTCTCCACGTCGTAGTCGCATGCCTGCAGCAGTTTCTGGATGATGTTCTCGACATCCTCGCCGACGTAGCCCGCCTCGGTCAGGGTGGTTGCATCAGCCATCACGAACGGCACGTCCAGCAAGCGCGCCAGGGTTTGCGCCAGCAGGGTCTTGCCGGAACCGGTCGGCCCGACCAGCAGGATATTGCTCTTGGACAGTTCCACGCCGTCGCTGTCCGAACCCCTGAGACGTTTGTAATGGTTGTATACCGCAACCGACAGTATCTTCTTGGCCTGTTCCTGTCCGATGACATACTCGTCCAGCGTCGCGCAGATATCTTTCGGAACCGGCAAGTCGGATTTGCCCGTCTTGGCCTGGTCATTCTGGATCTCTTCGCGCATGATGTCGTTGCACAGGGTGATGCATTCGTCGCAGACGAACACCGACGGGCCCGCAATCAGCTTGCGCACTTCATGCTGACTCTTGCCGCAGAACGAGCAATAAAGCAGTTTTTCGCCTGATTTAATATCGTCTACCATCGCAATCAACCTTCCTTCGAGATTATCTGAATTCCTGATTGCCTAGGTTCGTTTTTGCAGAACCTGGTCGACCAGTCCATATTTTACCGCATCATCCGCACTCAGGAAGTTGTCGCGGTCGGTATCGCGCTCGATCGTTTCCACGGACTGGCCGGTATGCTGGGCCAGCATCTGATTGAGGCGCTGTTTCAAATACAGGATTTCGCGCGCATGAATCTCGACATCCGATGCCTGGCCGCGAAATCCGCCCATAGGCTGATGGATCATCACGCGTGAATTGGGCAGGCAGAAGCGCTTGCCCTTCTCGCCCGCGGCGAGCAGGAACGAACCCATGCTTGCGGCCTGGCCGATGCACAGCGTGCTGATGTTCGGCTTGATGAATTGCATGGTGTCATAGATCGCCATGCCTGCAGTCACCGAGCCGCCAGGCGAATTGATGTAGAAATTGATATCCTTGTCCGGGTTTTCCGATTCCAGAAACAGCATCTGCGCGACGATCAGATTTGCGCTGTGGTCATTGACCTCTCCGACCAGGAAAACCACGCGTTCCTTTAGCAATCGCGAATAAATATCGTATGCCCTTTCACCGCGCCCGCTGGTTTCCACGACCATCGGAATCAGGCCGATATTCCGTGGCGCCTCGTATTCGGCACCGTTATCCTGCAGCTTTTGAAAATGCGTCATATCAGCCATTTCCCATCAGTTCGTTGAATACAGCCTGCTTGTCCACCGTTTTGGCAAGGCCCATCGTCCAGTTCACCACATTTTCTTCCAGCACCATATTTTCGACTTCCTTGATGCGATTCGGTTCAGCGGCATACCAGCGGACGACCTGCTCGGAGTCGTCAAAGCTCTGTGCATATTCCGCTATCATCGCCTTGACCTGTTCGGGTTTGGCCGTGATGCCGTGCTGCTTCACCAGTTCGGCGAGTATCAGGCCCAGCTTAACGCGCTTCTCGGCGCGCTCCTTGAACAATTCCGGATGCAGCGGCATGCCCTTCAAGTTGATTCCGCGCGATTCCATATCCGACACGGTCTGCTCCATCAGCGCCTGCATTTCCCACTCCAGCAAAGCCCTGGGTACGTCGAAGTCGGTCACTTTAAGCAGCGCATCCATCGCCGCCTCCTTGTTGCGCACGCTCAAGCGACGGGAAACCTCGCGCGCCAGATTACTGCGGATCTCGCCATCCAGCTTGCTCACATCGCCTTCCGCGATGCCTACAGATTTTGCGAATTCGGCATCGATTTCGGGCAGGCGCGGCACCTCGACCGCATTCACGGTCACCGTGAAATTCACCGCCTTGCCCGCAACTTCCTTGCCGTGATAATCCTCCGGAAAGGTCATATCGAAGGATTTGGTTTCACCCGACTTCATGCCGGCGAGGGCCGCCTCGAAATCGGGCAGCATGCCGCCCTCGCCAAGCACAACGGGCACATCCTTCCCCTCACCGCCCTGGAATAACTCACCGTCGATCTTACCGGTGAAATCGGCAACAACCCGGTCCCCTGTTTGCGCGGCACGTTCGGCCTTTTCGAACACGGTGCGCTGTTTGCGCAATGTCGCAATGGTTGCATCCACGTCGTCCTGGGTCAGATCGTAAACCTGGCGCTCAACCGTTATACCCGACAGATCACCAACCACGATTTCCGGATACACCTCGAAGGTCGCGCTATATTCGATCTGTTCGGCATTCTGGTCCTTGGTCTTGACTTCAAATTGGGGGTAACCCGCCACTTTCAAGTTGTTGGTTTGCGACGCTTCCGAAAACGAATGCTGCAAAGCATCGTTCAACGCATCCTGCCAGGCCTGCGCGCCGTAATATTGCTCGACGATTTTGGTGGGCACCTTGCCGGGGCGGAAACCGGCAATTTTGGCGGTGCGGCCGATGTTCTTCAGACGGTCGGTTACCTGGCTGCGAATTTGCTGCCGGGGAATGGATGCGTTCAGACGGCGTTCTAACGCGCTTACAGTTTCTACGCTGGACATGCTTGAATTTCCTTGAAATTTAGTTTAACGGTGGCTGGTGCGAAAGGCCGCTTGCTATGGTGCGAAAGGAGAGACTCGAACTCTCACGCCCTGCGGCGCTGGAACCTAAATCCAGTGCGTCTACCAATTCCGCCACTTTCGCGCTGTTTGCTTCCAGCATCGCGGCCAATTATAGCATTATCCCGCCGGTTTTATTTGGACCACCGAACGCCCGTGCAGCTTGTCTTGCAGCAGCATCGGAAAAATTGCCGGCAGCTCGGAGAATGGCACGGTACGCGCCACCCGATCCAGCTTCCCGGGATGCAAATCTGTTGCCAGACGCTGCCATATCAGGCTGCGCACCGGCATTGCGGTGGCAGCTGAATCGATGCCGATCAGGCGCACGCCGCGCAGGATGAACGGCAGCACGGTGGTATTCAATTCGAAACCGCCCGCGTTGCCGAAGCTCGCAATCGAGCCGTTCTGCTGCATGGTGCGCGTCAGCCAGCCCAGCGTCTCCCCGCCCACCGAATCCAGCGCACCGGCCCATTGAGCCTTCTCCAGCGGGCGTGTGCCCATTGCCATATCCTTGCGCGACAGGATCTCCGCAGCCCCCAGCGATTTCAGGTAATCTTGTTCGGCATCTTTTCCGGTCAACGCGACGACGTGATAGCCCAACTGTGCCAGCATAACGATGGCCAGACTGGCCACGCCGCCGGTCGCGCCGGTCACGATCACCTTGCCATTTTCAGGCCGCAGTTCGTTCTGTTCCAGGCGATATATAGCCAGCGCCGCGGTGAACCCGGCCGTGCCCAGTGCCATCGCATCGAACAACGACAATCCCTTCGGTAGCGGCACCACCCAGCCGGCCGGCACGCGCACAAATTCCGCATAACCGCCGTCATGCGCGACGCCCATGTCGTAGCCGGTCACCAGCACTTCATCGCCCGTCTTGAAGCGCGGGTCGGACGAACTGGCCACCGTGCCCGAAACGTCGATGCCGCCCACGCACGGGAAACGGCGTATCACCTTGCCCGCACCGGTGGCGGCAAGCGCGTCCTTGTAATTCACGCTGGAATAATGCGCGTGGATGACGACTTCGCCGGGGTCGAGGTCATCCAGTGTCAGGTCGACGAAACGGCCTTGTGATTTGCCGTCCTGATCGAAGATGCGGTAGGCGGAAAATTTATCCATGGACATCCGCTCGCCTACAGATCCAGCAGTGCCCGGCCCGGATATTCAAGCGCCTCCTTGATGGTGGCGAGGAATTGCACGGCTTCGCGCCCGTCGATGATGCGGTGGTCATAGGAAACGGCGAGATAGTTCATCGGCCGGATCACGATCTGGCCGTTTTCCACCACCGCTCTTTCCTTGGTGGCGTGGATGCCGAGTATCGCGGCTTGCGGCGGATTGATGATGGGAGTCGACAGCATCGAGCCGAACAC
>JBAUQH010000143.1:0-7869 GCA_049580605.1 Gallionella sp.
CTGCCAGCGATTCCACATCAGCGCCTTTTGACTTTCAGTATAATAAATCCGGGTTCTCTGTTTCATATGCAACACTCCTTCTGCTTACGCAGATTCTAGTGTGTTGCATCGACCGGTTGAAACCGCAACCCTTAGCAGCCAGTCAGCTATGAAATTACGCTAATCGAAACCGGTCTTTCACCAAGTACGGCAATCGACACATAGCAGAAGCTCAACGTTAGAGGTGAGCGACCGCCACCAGGAACGATGGAGCGTAAGGGTCACCTGTGAACTGATGCCCCAAGCTTAGCCGAGAAGCGGGGCGGCGATTCGTCTCCACCGATTTGTTAGCGTTTGGGCTAATCCAAACGAAACCCGGACCGCCAACCCAGTGCGTTAATGGCTTTATTGATGGAGACTGTACCATCATCTTCCGCTATATTATAAGTACCGGCTTCTCCGCGTGTAAGCGCTCGTCGTGCTGCATCGGCCGCGTCATCGACATGCAGAGGCCCATCGCTTGGCGGTAGATCAAAACCTGTCCCAGGGCCATACAGTCTTCCGTATCGTAGAACGATTCCCGAAAAGGACGCGTTCAGCACTTGCTGCTCAAGACTGGCAACGGCTCGGGCGGTCGCTCCAAACGCCGGATCGTCCAAGCATAACGATGACCACTCACGGTAAGGCTTAGGACCAGGGGCGTAGACGAAAGCGAGGCTTTGAGCCACCATTCGCTTAGCACCTGGGGAGGCTGCAGCAGCTACCAAGTTGCGCGTGCCGATTTCTCGGAGGCGCGCATTTCGGACAAGCGCTTCAGGCATTTTCGCAGGGTGGAGCGCAGGTGGAAGGTCGGTTAGCTGGTGAACAACGATCTCAGGTTCCGCGTTACGGACTTTTTCCAATAGTAGTGGTTCATTGAATACGTCCACGATAGCCGGCTCAACGCCCATATCACGAAGCCTTTGGGCCTTTTCTGGTGAACGGGTCGTGCCAACAACAGACCAATCGTCATTAACCAGCAACCGACAGAGCCTGCGGCCAATGGCTCCACTCGCTCCTGCAACAAAGACATTTCTATTCGTGTTCGTATTCATTTTTCATTCATTCACAAGTGTTCACCTCAACACAATGCAGTCAGCCATACTTCACAGAATGAAATTAACATCAAAAGTCAGCCGTCGTCATAGACAGTCGGTTGGAATGGTTAATTGGCCGAGAGGTAGCGCACGGTTTCATGCCTTAACCCCCAAGAATCTTATTGATTCCCTCACGGTATGTCGTCGGTTGCAGGCCAAAAGCGGATTCAATTTTGCTGCTATCAAAGCGGTAGTCATACTCAAATTGGTACATCATTTCTTCGTTTTCACGAAGCACTGGTATAAAGATGCCCATGAGCCTAAGCACCCAATGAGGTACGACTTGTAGTTTGTAAGGTTGCCCCGCCAAATCGCACGCCAGCTTTACGAAGTCTGTCCCTGTCAGCGGCTCTTTTGTGGTTGGCAAATGCCATGTTTGGCCGAAGGCCTCCAGTGACTTTCCCAACAATGCGACTGCATGGCCCGAATCTGGCGTAAAAGTAAAGTTGTGGACGGCATTCGGGTTCCCTATCCATTGGGGGGTTTTCCCGGCTTTGAGGCGCTCAAAAACAGTCGCATGGGGAAAGCTTTGTACGGCGCCTGGTCCGTAAAAATCAGCCGATCGAACGATCATGCCCTGCAAGTTACCACTCCGCATTTCTTCAAGCAGCGTCGTCGCAATCTTTGCTCTGACCTCGCCCTTCTTACTAGTTGGGTTAAACGGCGTATCCTCCGTCATCAAGCCTTGTACCCGACCATATGCATAAACGTTATCGAAGAATACAAGTCTTGCGTTATGTTTCTTGCAGGCATCGATAGCATTGCGCATCACACGTGGCCATTGTTCTTGCCAAGCAGACGTGCTGTATTTCAAACCTGCTACTAGGTATACCACTTCGCTACCGGCCACCGCATTGTCAGTTTCCATAAAGTCCAAGAGGTTGGCGACGCGAGTCTCGTCGCTCGGATTTACCTGGCGAGGATTCCGACTAACCTGACGAATGTTCGACGTATAAGCAGACAACGAACGCGATAGCTCACGAGCGATGACGCCATTAGCACCAAGAATCGTATGCATATGCTTCAAACTCATTTCTGAATATGCCTAAATAATATTACGTGCAAGAGAGGATGTCACCTTCTGGCATGAAGCAGAACGTCATGTTGCAATATTAAGCACAGGAAAGTAGATATTCTCGAACGGCTGTTATTGGCACTAATCGGAAGCACCCCTTTCAATTTTCACCACCGCAAAGCGGCCAGTCGTGAATGACTTCTGTTTGCCGCATTCTGCCCGTTTGGTTTTGCTATCACAACCGTCCGCTTCTGACTCAATTTCGGTCAGTCGCTTTCCATTTCGTTGTTAGGCAATACTCGTCCCATTGCGGACATAGGTTTGAGAATAAATCAGTTAGCGAATCTGAAGCTTCGAATTCTCTGAGACTTGAAACCACCCTTTTGTTTTGTTCTCAACGTACTCTTTGCAATTAACCGCGTTCGAGTCGCTTCTGCCAGCTTAAGACCAGGACCAATACATTTCGTGGACTATCAGCACTTCAACTTAATTACACAAATCAGGCTGGGGAATCTCAGTACAGTGTTCGAATGCTTCACCTCTAAATCCTCCACCTTCCTTTGCAAATGGAGCGA
This sequence comes from Gallionella sp., assembly GCA_049580605.1. Taxonomy (GTDB): domain Bacteria; phylum Pseudomonadota; class Gammaproteobacteria; order Burkholderiales; family Gallionellaceae; genus Gallionella. The sequence continues at coordinate 2,706 of JBAUQH010000143.1, forward strand.
AGCACGCTTGGCTCTCTCTAAACTTTCTCCATTCTTCTTCACACTTGCTTTCTTTATTACCTGCCGCCGCTTTACCATTATTAACTTGCGCAGAATCTGACGCTTCCACTCTTGAATCTTTAGATTCAATTAGTTTGTTAATTTGACTAGACTGCCCTTTATCCTTGGCGTTCCGAGTCTCAGTTTCTTGATGCATCGATTCCGTTATTGATACGCTTTTCAAATTAATATTTTTAGCAACGTTCTTCTGTGATTTCGGTGTTGAATCTCCGTAATGAACCCGTCCGTTTTCATCCGTCCATTTGTATATCGGGTCGCCATATGCAGTTATGGATGCCAAAACAATAGCAAGCAACCCAGTTGATTTAATCCAGATCATACATTTCTCACTCATTTGGCAGTTAATGTCCAAAAACAGCATTTCCTTAAGCGAGATACTTATTCAACGTGACAAAATGGCGATTGTCCGTGAAGTTAAATGGGCCAGATTCAAATTACATTTCCGAATATAAATTCGACCCCGGCCCTTCTTCACGCTTTGCTACCCCCCTGCTTATTCCGGTTTCTTGGCCGTTGCTGCTGCCGGCGAGTCGGTGATTTCGATCTTGGCTTTTGCCATCATGTCGTCGACCAGTTTCTTCAGGTTTTGTTGTTGCACCTGCTTAGCCAGTTGAGGTTTGACTTGCTCGAAGGTGGGCACCTGCTTGGCGCGGGTATCTTCCAGCAGGATCACATGGTAGCCAAATTGTGTTTTGACCGGTTCGAGCGTGAATTTGCCTTTTTGAAGCTTGGCGACGGCAGCACCGAATTCCGGGACCATGCCGCGCGGGTCGAACCAGCCCAGTTCGCCGCCATTAACCTTGGAGCCCGGATCTTTCGAATATTGCCTGGCAAGATTGTCGAACAGCTTTGGGTTCTTTTTCAGTTTGGCGATGATGTCCTTGGCTAGCGTTGCCTTATCCACCAGGATGTGGCGCGCCTTGTATTCGGTACCCGACACCTGCGCTTTGACCTTGTCGTATTCGCCTTTCAACATGTCGTCGCTGACCGGATTATTCTTTATGTAATCCTCAACGAAGGCATTGGCCAGGATGGACTGCTGGTCCATCTTGATCTGGTCGCTCACGTCCGGCGTCTTGTCCAGGTTCTTCTTGATCGCTTCCTGGGCGACCAGCATTGTCATGGCCAGTTGATTGATGATGGCATTGCGTGCTTCGGGGCTATCGGGCTGGCCCATCGCCGAGCGCTGCCCGGCCATCTGGTCGACACTAAACTTGCTGATGGGGCTGCCGTTAACGGTGGCGGCGATATCTCCAGATGCGAGCGTATTGCCGGTTTTGCTGTTACAGGCGCCCAGGACCAACAACAGGGAAACTGCGCTTGCCAACATGATGCGAGGCTTGATAGACATTATGTGCATATCCTTAAAGGTAAATTACGAAAAGATCAAAGCGGGTGAAGTTCAAAACACCTTTTGCATTATAAGGATATCTACCTGGTCAACGGCGATTCCCGCGAAAATATAACTGCCGGGTGTTGCCGGTATTTCAACGCAGGCTAAGGGATGATCGGCGGCATCGGGCAACCGAGCACATTCGCGATCGCGCGCAACAATTGGGCTTCGACAGCGGATATCTTCCGGTCATGCATGACACTGGTGGCGCAGGCCTGCAATAATTTCGGCTTGGCCAACGGGTCCAGCATTTCCAGTTTTTCCATGGCCATATCCAGATCGGCAACACTGATCCTGCTTTTTTCCCGTAATTGCAGTTCGCCGAAATCCAGCGTTTCGGTTGCCGCGGAAAATGCGGCTTCGATATCCTGTTGTTCCTGTTGACCGGCATAGGCCATCACCGAAAGAAGCACCCTGACTTCCTGCCTGAGATCCCGGACATTCGAATAAAGGACTTTAGGTTGTGCCGGCTTGAAAAAATGCCCATCCAGATGGCTGATCAGAATATTCTGCAACGACCATTCCAGCAGGTCGATTCTGGAATCCATTTCAATCAATGCGGTCAGGTTCTTCTTGAAGGATTGGTACTGGCTGATGGATAACTGTTTCAATGCAGGGATCGCCATGTCGATCAGCGGCAGCCGGTATTTGATATCCAGCCCATCCATGTCCGGTGTCAGCTTTTGCGTCATTTCAAAGACATGCGGATCGGCATGCTCTTGCAAATGCGCCAATTGCCTGCCGCGAACCTCCTGTCCCGAGTCAAGCACGAAGGAATAAATAACCGCGCGTGCGCCATAGGGCTCGCGTACCGCATCTGTAACGGCCGCAGGCAGCCCGGCGATCAGCGTGCGTGCATGTGCGATGGTTTCCTGATTGGGGTTGCCGATCTGGTCGATCGCATTCGCGACCGTGGCCATCGTGGCGCCGACCGCAACGGTAGCGGCATTCCGAGCCAACTGTTCGTGCGACAGGGCTGCTTCTTTACCGGACTGTCCTTCATCCCGGAGCGGGTCGGTCTGGTCGTCCGTATCGAATTGGCCGTCCCAATGCGGGTCGATGAGACGGATGCGCTTTTCCAGCGGCGGATGCGTGGCGGACAGCGATTGCATGAAACCCGAAACGCCCTGGGCAAAAAAGGCATGGCTGATTTCGGGCGCGCCGGGGTTTTCCACGATCGAACCGTATTCCAGCCCGCCGATCCGTTTCAATGCGCCCGCGATCCCGTCCGGGTTGCGGGTAAACTGCACGGCAGAGGCGTCGGCCAGATATTCGCGCTGCCGGCTCACTGCGGCCTTGATCAGGTTGCCGAAAAAGGTGCCGGCAAAGCCGATGATCATCAGCCCGATAGCCAGCCCCAGTATCCCGCCGGAATTTTTGTTGTTCCTGCTGCGACCCGAATAGGCGCCGGAGCGCAAAATATAGTAGCCCGCCAAGCCGATGATCAGGATGCCGTTCAGCACGCCCATCAGGCGGATGTTGAGCCGCATGTCGCCGTTAAAGATATGGCTGAACTCATGGGCGATGACGCCCTGCAGCTGTTCGCGATTCAAATGGTCGATCAATCCCTGGGTGACCCCGATGACGGCATCCTGCGGCGTGAAGCCGGCCGCAAAGGCATTGATGCCCGGTTCGCCCGCAAGGATGTATACCGGCGGCGCCGGAATGCCGGACGCGATGGCCATCTCTTCCACCACGTTCAGCAGCCTGCGCTGCTTCAGGTCATCGGTGTTTTGCGGGATCAACCGTCCACCCATGGCATCCGCAACCGTCTTGCCGCCTCCCGACAAGGCCATGATCTTGTAGAAGCTGCCCGCCAAAACCACGGTAACCACGGCAGCGCCGACCAGCGCAAACCGCTGCCAATCCATAGTCCGGATCAGCACTTCGCCGCTATGCAATTGATCGTTGCCGATCAAACCGAACGCCACCATGACCAGCAGATTGGTCATGATGACCAGGGTGACTACGGCCAGGGCAAACAGGAAGACGAGCTGGAAGGTATTTTGGCGGGCACGGACTTGTGATTCGAAGAAATTCATTTCAAACGCCGGAATACAACTTGGCAGCGATCAGAACGAAACCTTCGGTGCGGCCTGGATGGCGGCAGTGTCCTCGAATTCCAGCAGGCTCGCATCCTGCGCATGGCCGAACATCGCCGCAAAGAATACCGGCGGGAACGTCTGCTTGTAGATGTTGTAGGCCATCACCGCGTCGTTGAAGGCCTGCCGCGCGAACGAGACCTTGTTCTCGGTGGAAGTGATTTCCTCGCTCAACTGCATCATGTTCTGGTTGGCCTTGAGATCGGGATAGGCCTCCATCACCATGTTCATGTTCATCATCGCGCCGGCCAGCTTGCCTTCGGCACCGCTCAAACCCTTCATCGCCTCGGCATTGCCCGGATCGGACGCCGCTTTAGACAACATCGTTTGTGCCGTATTGCGCGCCTGGACCACTGCCTCCAGGGTGTCACGCTCATGCTTGATATAACCCTTCGCGGTCTCGACAAGATTGGGTATCAGGTCGTAACGCCGCTTCAATTGCACCTCGATCTGTGCAAAGGCGTTCTTGTAGCGGTTCTTCAGCATGACCAGCCTGTTGAAAATCCCGATCACATAAAATATGATCAGCGCGGCAATAACCAGTATGACGATCAATGTGGTACCCATAATTGAGTTCTCGCTTTTATCGGGACAGTTGATATGGTGCGGATGTTTTCATCTTACACCATTAAAACGGAAGTAAATGAAGGCCGCAAACGAACTATTTCCCCGCCGAAAATTCATTTGCCGTCTGCAAACCCTGCCCACTTCATGGCTTAAAGAAGACTTTATAAGCTGCAAAGTTGCCTATCGTTCCACCGGATGCCCAATTTTTGAATCGCATGAGAAACCTCAATTTGAGAACAACCCAATTCAAACATTCACTTAAGCGGTTGCGATTCCCAGGCTGGAGTATATGTAATAATAAACAGGTAACGCGCCCGATCGGGGTTAACCATTTGTATATTTGAATCGCAACTTTAACCAGCAGAGGAAATGTCATGCCAGGTTTGCTCCCCAACGTAGATCCCGATGGATTGCTTGAGTTTTCGGTTGTATATACCGATCGGTCCCTGAACCACATGTCCAAACAATTCCAGCAAATTGTTAAGGACATATCCGCTGTGCTCAAAGAGGCTTACAACGCCCGCTCGGCGATCATTGTTCCCGGCAGCGGTACATTCGGCATGGAATCGGTTGCTCGCCAATTCGCGCAAAACCAGAAATGCCTGATCGTTCGCAATGGCTGGTTCAGCTATCGCTGGACCCAAATCCTGGAAATGGGAAACATTGCACAGGATGTCCAAGTATTCAAGGCTAGGCAAATCGACGACTCTGCAACAGGCTGCTTTGCACCGCCGCGAATCGAGGAGGTCGTGGCCTTCATCAAAAGGGAAAAGCCGGCGGTTGTATTTGTTCCCCATGTCGAAACATCCTCCGGGATCATCTTGCCGGACGACTATGTGCAGGCAATCGGTGCAGCGGTTGAATCGGTCAACGGGATATTTGTTTTGGACTGCATTGCTTCGGGCGCAATGTGGATAGACATGAAAAAATGCAAAGTCGACGTGCTGATTTCGGCTCCGCAAAAAGGATGGAGCAGCTCACCGTGCTGCGCAATGATAGCGCTGGGCGAACGCGCGCGCGAAAAAATCAATGATACGCAAAG
>JBAUQH010000144.1:0-19358 GCA_049580605.1 Gallionella sp.
CCGCACCGGCCAATGGGGCCAAAGGAACCAGCAGATAAAGCGTTTGCATATTCATCCCGTCAGCCTTTCAAACTGTCCAGATCGTCAACATTGATCGTGCTCAGGTTGCGGAACAGCACCACCAGTATCGCGAGGCCAATAGCCGCTTCGGCAGCGGCCACGGTGAGGATGAAGAACACGAATACCTGGCCTGCGGTGTCGTTCAGGTAGTGCGCAAACGCGAGGAAGTTGGTATTCACCGCCAGCAGCATCATTTCGATCGCCATCAGCAGCACGATCAGATTCTTGCGGTTCAGAAAGATACCGACCACGCCGATGGCAAACAGCACGGCACTCAGTACAAGATAATGCGACAGTGTGATCACGCTTCCCGCTCCCTTTTTTGGCTTAGTCTTTACGCACGGACTTCATCGGAACGATGCGCAATCGATCCGCCTTCTTGACCGCAATCTGATCGGAGACCACCTGCGATTTGGCATCCTTGCGGCGGCGCAAGGTCAGTGCAATCGCGGCCACCATCGCGACCAGCAATATCACCGCGGCAATCTCGAACGGATAGACATAGTCGGTGTAGAGCAGGCGGCCGATCTCTTTGGTGTTGCTGTAATCGGCAGCATGACGGACGGCGACCGCTCCCCCGGTGGATTTCGCCGAACCCAGCACCCAGATCATCTCGAAAGCCATCAGTCCGGCCAGCGCCGCGCCGAACGGCAACCAGCGCCAGAATCCTTCGCGCAGCCGCACCAGGTTGATGTCCAGCATCATCACCACGAACAGGAACAGCACCATCACCGCGCCGACATACACCAGCACCAGTGCAATGGCCAGGAATTCAGCTTCCAGCAGCAGCCATATCCCGGCCGAACTGATGAATGCCAGCACCAGAAACAGCACCGCGTGCACCGGATTGCGCGCGGTGATCACGCCCATCGCGGCAAACACGATCAGCGCGGCGAACATATAAAACACGATGCTTTCAAAATTCATTAACTCGCCCTTTATCCTTGCTCAGGCCCTCTGTTCGGCCCGGTTAGCGGTACCTGGCGTCCAGCGCCCGGTCTGCCGCGATCTGCGCTTCGTATTTGTCACCCATCGCCAGCAGCATCGGCTTGGTGTAATACAGATCGCCGCGTTTCTCGCCGTGATATTCGAACACGCGCGTCTCGACGATCGCATCCACCGGACACGCCTCTTCGCAGAAACCGCAGAAGATGCACTTGACCAGGTCGATATCGTATTGCGTGGTGCGACGTGTGCCGTCCTCGCGCTCCGCCACCTCGATCTTGATCGCCAGCGCAGGACAAACCGCCTCGCACAGCTTGCAGCCGATACAGCGTTCTTCACCGTTCGCATAGCGGCGCAGCGCGTGCAGCCCGCGGAAGCGGTTGCTTTGCGGGGTTTTTTCCTCCGGGAACTGCACCGTGATCTTGCGCGCAAAGAAATACCGCCCGGTCAGCGCCATGCCCTTGACCAGTTCGTAAAGCAGGAAGGTCTTGAAGAAATTCTTGATCATTTGCATGTTTGTCTCCTCCTCCTTTTACCAGACCCAGAGCGAGGTCTGCATCCACACCGCGATCACCACTACCCAGATGATGGTAAGCGGGATGAAAACCTTCCAGCCCAGACGCATTAACTGGTCATAGCGGTAACGCGGGAAAGTGGCACGGAACCACAGGAACAGCAACAAAATGAAGGTAACCTTGCCCAGCAGCCAGATGAAACTGTCCGGAAGGAACGGCACCGGAGACAACCATCCGCCCAGGAACATGATCGAGGTCAGGAACGCGATCAGGATCATGTTGGCATATTCCGCCAGGAAAAACACTGCGAATGCCATGCCGGAATATTCCACATGGAAACCCGCGACAATCTCCGATTCGCCTTCGGCCATGTCGAACGGCGCCCGGTTGGTCTCCGCAACGCCGGAAATCAGGTACACCATGAACATCGGAAAAAGCGGGATCACATACCAGTTCAGCGCACCCCAGTGGCCGTGCTGGCCGCGCACAATGTCGGTCAGATTCATGCTCTGCGACGCCATCAGCACGCATACCAGCGCGAAGCCCATCGCGATCTCGTAAGACACGATCTGCGCCGCAGAGCGCACCGCGCCGAGGAAAGCGTACTTGGAATTGGAAGCCCATCCGGCGATGATGATTCCGTATATTCCCAGCGAGGTCATCGTAAGGATATACAGCAGGCCGGCATTGACATTGGCCAGCGCCATCCCCTCGCCGAACGGCACGACTGCCCAAGCCGCCAGCGCGGGAGCGAAAGCCATGATGGGAGCTATAACGAACAGGAATTTGCTCGATCCGCTCGGTATGATGATTTCCTTGAGAAACAGTTTCAGGCCATCCGCGAGCGGTTGCAGCAGCCCGAAATAACCGACGCGATTCGGACCGATACGAATCTGCATGTAGCCGATGACCTTGCGCTCGGCCAATGTCAGATAGGCGACCCCACCCAACAGAGGCAATATGATCGCGAAGATCTTGGCCACTGTCCACAATAGCGGCCACACCGGCTTGATGTAACCCCACATCGTGTCCCAGAGCCCGAACAGGTTCCAGAACCACTGGAAAAAATGCAGTATCTGGGCTTCCATCATGCATGCCCGACAGTTATTGTGCCAAACATCGCGCCCAGCCCGGCCGTGACCGGATGACCCGCCGCCACGCGTGCGGTAGCGGCCGGCATGCTGTCATCCGCGCGCACTTCCAGGCGCGCACTTGCGTTACCCTGATTCACTTTCACCATATCTCCGTCTTGCACACCCAGCTTCTGCAACTCGCTGCCGTGCATGACAACGCAAGGGGTTGCCGCATCGTGCGTCAATTGCAGCGCCGCCGCGCGGCGCACCACCGCGTCGGCCGAGTAGATCGGCACATCGCTGACGCGCTGCAGGCCAGGCCTGCTGCCTTCGATGGCTTGCAGTGCAACACCCTCGATATGGTTGTTCAGATTGCCGGCGATGCCCTTCTCGCCTTCGGGCAAAATTTCGTCGCGCACCGCCTCGCCGGTATCCTGATCGAAACCCGGCAGCTGCAGCAGGTTGCCCAGAACGCGCAACACCTTCCATGCCGGCCGCGCTTCGCCCAGCGGCTTGACCGCGCCCCTGAAACTTTGCACGCGGCCTTCGGTGCTGACGAAGGTGCCCGAGGTTTCGGTGAACGGCGCGATCGGCAGCATCACATCGGCGTATTCGGCTGCGCGGTGCTTGTATGCCGACAAGGCCACCACCATGTCGGCACTGTGCATTGCCGCAATCGCCTGCTGCGGATCGTGCAGATCGAGCTCCACCTCGGCATTCAGCAGCAGGTAGGCCTTGCGCGGCGATTCAACCATTTGCGCGGCATTCATGCCCTTCCCGGCGGAGGGCAGTGCGCCGGCCAGATAGCCGCCGACACTGTTGGCCGCCTCGCCCAGATAACCGAACTTTGCCCCACACAATGCGGCAATCTGCTCGGCCAGCACGGCGATCTGAACCGCCTGGGGATGTTGCTGCGCGAAATTGCCCAGCAGGACCGCGGCATGCTCGCCACTCGCCAGACTATGCGCAATGGCACGTGCCTGCGTGCTAGGCTGTGCCGCACCGACGACTTTATGCACTTCTCCTGACAGTGTTGCGGACTTCTCGGTCGCCAGCGCATTCAGGATCTGCGCGAGGCTGCTAGTCATCTCGAGCGGGGCAACAATGGACTTGTTGGACACTTTCATCAGCAAGTCATCGTCGCTCGAATGAACGATATTGGCTTGTGCGCCTTTCTTGACGGCCTGGCGCACGCGGCTCGCCAGCAACGGATGGTCCTTGCGCAGGAAGCTGCCGACAATCAGGAAGCGGTCCCGGGTATTGATGTCCGCGACCGCCATGCCCAGCCAGGGCACACCCGCAAGCTTGCCGTCCGCGCTGAAATCCGACTGGCGCAAACGGAAATCCACATTGCCGCTGCCCAGACCGCGCACCAGCTTCTGCAGCAAATACAGCTCTTCCAGCGTGCTGTGCGGCGTCGCCAGCGCGGCGATCTGGTCGGTTCCGTCCGAACCGCCGATCTGGCGCAAGCCGTTTGCCACATACTCCAGCGCGACTTGCCATTCAACCTCGATCCATTTGCCGTCCTGCTTGAGCATCGGCATGGTCAGGCGCTCGGACGCGTTCAGCCCTTCATAGCTGAAACGGTCCTTGTCTGACAGCCAGCATTCGTTGACGGCCTCGTTTTCGATCGGCACGACACGCATCACCCGGTGGTCCATGACCTGCACTTCCAGATTGGAACCCAGGCCGTCGTGCGGACTGACCGACTTGCGCCGCGACAACTCCCAACTGCGCGCGGTGTAGCGGAATGGTTTGCTGGTCAGCGCCCCGACCGGACACAGGTCGATCATGTTGCCGGACAGTTCGGAATCCACCGAGTTGTTCACGAAGGTCATGATTTCGGAATGTTCCCCGCGGAACGCCATGCCCAGTTCCATCATCCCGGCAATTTCCTGTCCGAAGCGCACGCATCGCGTGCACTGGATGCAGCGGTTCATTTCTTCGGTGGAAATCAGTTCGCCGATGTCCTTCGGCATCACGCTGCGCTTGGGTTCTTGATAGCGCGATGCGCTGCCGCCGTAACCGACGGCCAGGTCCTGCAGTTCGCATTCGCCGCCCTGGTCGCAGATCGGGCAGTCGAGCGGATGATTGATCAGCAGGAACTCCATCACGCCTTTCTGCGCCTTGACCGCCATATCCGAATGGGTGCGCACTTTCATGCCTTCCGCAACCGGGGTCGCGCAGGCGGGCATCGGCTTGGGCGCCTTCTCGATTTCAACCAGGCACATGCGGCAATTGGCCGCGATGGAAAGTTTCTTGTGGTAGCAGAAATGGGGAATATAGACGCCGAGACTGTTTGCCGCGTCCATCACCGTGGACCCGCGCTCCGCCTCGACCGGCTTGCCATCAATTTCAATGTTGATCATTACTCACCTGACCCGTCTGTTTCACACCAAGCAGCGCTTGTGTTCGATGTGATATTCAAATTCATCGCGAAAATGCCTGAGCATGCCCTGCACCGGCCAGACGGCCGCCTCGCCCAGGGCGCAGATCGTGCGTCCGGCGATGTTTTCGCCCATGCTCAGCAGCAGATCCAGATCTTCCTTGCGCCCTTCGCCATGCTCGATACGGTGCAGGATGCGATACAGCCAGCCGGTGCCTTCCCGGCACGGCGTGCACTGTCCGCAGGATTCCTCGTAATAGAAATAGGACAAACGTTCCAGCGCCCGCACCATGCAGGTCGTTTCGTCCATGATGATCACCGCTCCGGTGCCCAGCATCGAACCGGCCTTGGCAATCGAGTCATAGTCCATGTCCAGGTCCATCATGATTTCGCCGGGCAGCACGGGCATCGACGAGCCGCCCGGGATGCAGGCTTTCAGTTTGCGCCCGCCGCGCATCCCGCCGGCCATTTCCAGCAGTTTCTTGAAAGGCGTTCCCAACGGCACCTCGAAGTTGCCCGGCTGGCTGACATGCCCGGAAACCGAAAAAAGTTTGGTGCCGCCGTTGTTGGGCCTGCCCAGATTCAGGAATGCCTGGCCGCCGTTCTTGATGATGTAGGGGATGCTGGCAAAAGTCTCGGTATTGTTGATCGTGGTCGGCTTGCCGTACAGCCCGAAGCTCGCCGGAAACGGCGGCTTGAATCGCGGCTGGCCTTTTTTGCCCTCGATCGATTCGAGCAAGGCGGTTTCCTCGCCGCAGATGTACGCGCCGTAGCCGAGATGGTTGTGCAGGTCGAAGCTGAAATCGCTGCCCATGATGCCGTTGCCGAGATAACCGGCGGCATGCGCCAGTTCGCAGGCCTCCTCCATGCGCTCGTATGCCTCGAAGATCTCGCCGTGCACATAGTTGTACCCGGTCTTCACGCCCATCGCGTAGGCGGCGATAGCCATGCCCTCGATCAGCAGATGCGGGTTATAGCGCAGGATGTCCCAGTCCTTGCAGGTACCCGGCTCGCCTTCGTCTGAATTGCAGACGATGTATTTTTCCCCGGTGTAGTCCTTCGGCATGAAGCTCCACTTCAGGCCGGTCGGAAACCCCGCGCCACCGCGTCCGCGCAATGCCGATGCCTTGACCTCGGCGATTATCGCGTCCGGCGCCATTTTCTCGGTCAGCACCCTGCGCAGCGCCTGATAGCCGCCGACCTTGAGGTAGTTTTCCAGCGTCCAGGGCTGGTCGAAATCCATCGTGGTAAAAATCACCGGGCCGCTCATGCTAGCGTTAATCATGATAGTTCCAGCTCCGCTAAAATTTGGTCGATCTTTTCCGGCGTCAGGCGTCCGCACATTCTCTTGTTGCTGATGGTGAACAGCGGCGCATCGACGCATGCACCCATGCATTCGCCCTCGCGCAAACCGAACTTGCCATCCGCGGTCGACTCGCCAAGTCCGATGCCCAGCTTCGTCCTGAGATAGTCAACCGTTTCATTGGCTCCACCCAGCTGGCAGGACAGGTTGGTACACACCGTAATCGTATGCCTGCCCATCGGCTTGAGGTTATACATGTGATAGAAGGTTGCGACTTCGTATACCGCCATCTGCGGCATGCCCAGATATGCGGCGATTTCCGCCATGTCGTCCGTGTCGATCCAGCCCTTGTCTTCCTGCACGAAGCGCAATGCCGCCATCACCGCCGACTGCTTCTGGTCGGCCGGATATTTCTTCAACTCGCGGTCAATTTTTATCTTTATTTGTTCAGATAACATCAGAACACCTCTGGAAATTCGCTGTTTCGGGATGAAGCGCACGGAACCGCGCATAACCAGCGACTTGCCCGCTTACGGGCGTAGTCGAATGGCTAGTAGTTCCATCAGCGAATGACGGGACATACCACGATTGGCAGGCGAGGAGAGAGCGGGCACGCGACGCCGCGATCCGCCCGAAAATCGTATATTCAGAGGTGTTCATCAGCGGTCGACCTCGCCAAAAACGATGTCCTGGGTACCGATGATGGTCACCACATCCGCGATCATATGGCCGCGCGCCATCTCGTCCAGTGCGGCGATATGGGCAAATCCAGGGGCGCGTATCTTCATGCGGTAAGGCTTGTTCGCCCCGTCGGAAACCAGGTAAATGCCGAATTCCCCCTTGGGATGCTCGACGGCAGCATACGCCTCGCCGGCAGGAACATGCATCCCCTCGGTGAACAGCTTGAAGTGGTGGATCAGCTCTTCCATGTTTTCCTTCATGGATTCCCTGGCCGGCGGTGCGAACTTGTGGTTTCCGGTCATCACCGGGCCCGGGTTGTTGCGCAGCCACGCGATGCATTGCCTGATGATACGGTTGCTTTGCCTCATCTCCTCGACGCGCACCAGATAACGGTCATAGGTATCGCCGGTGTTGCCGACCGGGATATCAAAATCCAGTCGGTCGTACACTTCGTAAGGCTGGGTCTTGCGCAGATCCCACTCTATTCCGGAACCGCGCAGCATCGGGCCGGAAAAACCGAGCGCCAGCGCGCGCTCCGGCGTGACCACGCCGATGCCCACGGTGCGCTGCTTCCAGATGCGGTTGTCCGTCAGCAGGGTCTCGTATTCGTCAACATAACCGGGAAAGCGGCCGGTAAAGTCTTCCAGGAAATCCAGCAGCGAACCCTGGCGGTTTTCGTTGAGCCTTTTGACAGCAGCGGCATTATGGATTTTTGATGCCTGGTATTGCGGCATGCTGTCCGGCAGGTCGCGATACACGCCGCCGGGACGATAATAGGAGGCATGCAAACGCGCGCCGGATGCGGCTTCATATGCATCCATCAGGTCTTCGCGCTCGCGGAAGCAATACAGGAATATGGTCATCGCGCCGATATCAAGACCGTGCGCGCCCAGCCACAGCAGATGATTCAGCAGGCGGGTGATTTCATCGAACATCACGCGGATATATTGCGCCCGCAACGGCACCTCGATGCCGGCGAGCTTTTCGACGGCCAGCACATAGGCATGCTCGTTGCTCATCATCGACACGTAATCCAGCCGGTCCATATAGGGCAGCGTCTGCAGGAAGGTCTTGTGCTCGGCGAGTTTTTCGGTGGCGCGGTGCAGCAATCCGATGTGAGGATCGGCGCGCTCGACAACCTCGCCGTCCAGTTCCAGCACCAGACGCAACACCCCGTGCGCGGCAGGATGCTGCGGCCCGAAATTCATGGTGTAGTTCTTGATTTCCGCCATTACTTGTTCTCCGGTTTGCTCGCGTAATTTTCCTCACGCACGATGCGCGGCGTTACTTCGCGCGGATCGATCGAGACCGGCTGATAAACCACTCGCTGCTGCTCGGGGTCATAGCGCATTTCCACATTCCCGGACAGCGGGAAGTCCTTGCGGAACGGATTGCCGACAAAACCATAGTCGGTCAGGATACGGCGCAGATCGGGGTGGCCGCCGAACACCACGCCATACAGGTCGAAAGCTTCGCGCTCATACCAGTTCGCGGACGGCCATATGCCGATCACCGATGCCAGCACCGGAAACTCGTCGTCCTCGGCAAAGACGCGCACCCGTATACGCGCCTTATGGCTTACCGAGAGCAGGTTGTAGACCACCGCAAACCGATGCGGGTGTGCGGGATGATCCGTTACAGGAAAATCGGCGGCAAAATACGCGCCTCCCTCGGAAACATCGCTGCCGTAAGCCGAATAATCGACTGCGCACAGGTCGATCAATTGCTCGAAACGCAGCGCCGGTTCATCGCGCATGCGCGTCAGCACTTCCAGCATATCCGCCGCCTTGACCACAACAGTGATTTCACCGAGTTTTTCTTCCAGACCGGCCAGCTTGTCGCCGAACGAAACTGTCAGGTTGGTACGCAGGGTACCCAAATCAGCAGTCATAGTTCATCCTAGCGAGCGATCGTATTGGTTCGTCTGATTTTTTTCTGCAGCTGTATGATGCCGTAAAGCAAAGCCTCGGCCGTCGGAGGGCAACCAGGCACATACACATCCACCGGCACAATCCGGTCGCAGCCCCGCACCACCGAATAGGAATAATGGTAATAACCACCCCCATTCGCACAGGAACCCATCGAGATCACCCAGCGGGGCTCGGCCATCTGGTCGTAGACCTTGCGCAGCGCCGGCGCCATCTTGTTGCACAGCGTTCCGGCCACGATCATCACATCCGATTGGCGGGGACTGGGGCGAAACACCACGCCGAACCGGTCCAGGTCGTACCTCGCCGCACCTGCTTGCATCATTTCCACCGCGCAGCATGCCAACCCGAACGTCATCGGCCACAGGGAGCCGGTGCGCGTGTAATTGATGATGGTATCCAGGGTCGTGGTCACGACCCCTTTTTCCAGAATGCCCTCAATACTCATTGCCGTTCCCCTGCGAAATTTGTCGGGGCGAATTGAAGCAGCCCTGCAGCCGGCCAACCATGACAGCCGTCGCGGATGGCTGCATCCGCGCCGTGCGCAGCCACTGTTTCCCGGTCACGCCGTTACTCCCATTCCAAAGCCCCCCTCATCCACTCATAGACAAATCCTACGACCAGAATTCCCAGAAAGATCATCATGGAGACGAAGCCGAACGTACCGACTTCCTTCAGCACGATAGCCCAGGGGAACAGGAAGGCAATCTCGAGATCAAACAGTATGAACAGAATCGCCACCAGGTAATAGCGCACATCGAATTTCATGCGAGCATCCTCGAATGCCTCGAAACCGCATTCATAGGGGGATAGTTTTTTGTCGTCCGGACGATTGGGGCCTGCCAGCTTACCCAGTGCCACAGGGACTACTCCCATCGCGACACCAACACAGATGAACAACAGCACCGGGAAATAATTTTCCAGCATAGTATCCCTCCCCCTTTGCGAATGTTTCGTGAGCTAACCCATAACCGACTATTATTATTCGTATCGACATGCCGACATATAATTTGCCGGCTTGTTTTATGTTTGGTGCGGATGGGGAGACTCGAACTCCCACGCCCTTGCGGGCACAAGCACCTCAAGCTTGCGTGTCTACCAATTCCACCACAACCGCAATATCCTGAAAGAATTATTTAGGAATATCCCTGGACCTCGAGTCATCGACCGGGCTGGACTGTGCCGGGCTGGCCGCCGGGGCTGCAGGGGCGGCTTGAGTGGTAACCGGATTTACCTTGTCCATTATCCCCTGTTGCTGCGTGGGGTGGGAATACAGATAGGTCAGCGACAGGCTGGTAAGGAAAAACAGCGTCGCCGCGACTGCCGTACTACGGCTGAGAAAATTTGCTGAACCGCTCGATCCGAACAGGCTCCCTGCCGAACCCGTGCCAAACGCCGCGCCCATATCGGCACCTTTGCCGTGCTGCATCAGAACCAGACCGATCAACACCACTGCCGTCAAAACATGCACTACCCAAACCAATGTTTCCACACACTACCCCATATCCATGAATTAATTCTGGGCTGCTCGGCAAATCGCCACAAACTCTTCAGCCACCAGCGAAGCACCGCCTATCAGACCGCCGTCTATATCCGGCATCCGGAAAAGCTCGGCCGCATTTGCCGCCTTGACGCTACCACCATAGAGTATACACAAGCTCTGTGCTACCTGGCTATCGTGTTGTGCGACACGCTGGCGAATGAATGCATGGACCGTCTGGGCCTGTTCGGGTGTTGCGGTTTTTCCAGTCCCGATAGCCCAGACCGGTTCATAGGCAATCACCGCTTTCGCCATGGCTAGATCGCCCGCACGATTCAGCACCGCATCCAGTTGCGTACCCACCACTTGCTCGGTAATACCCGATTCGCGATCCGCCAGCGTCTCACCCACGCAAAGGATCGGTTTCATGCCTGCTTTGAGAGCCGCGTCAAACTTGGCCGAAACGATCTCGTTGCTTTCGTGGAACAGTCCGCGCCGCTCCGAATGGCCGATGATTGCATAAGTACAGCCAAAATCGACCAGCATGCCCGGGGCAACCTCACCCGTGTACGCACCTTCATCGTGCGGATTCAGATTTTGCGCACCCCAGGCTACGCTGCTGCCAGCCAGCAAGGATTGCGCCTGTGCGAGGTAAGGGTAAGGCACACATACGGCGCAGCCGGCTTTATCGAGTCCGCGCACGCCTGTCATAATCGCCTGCAGCAACGCCTGATTGCGTTCCAGGCGGCCGCACATCTTCCAGTTTCCCACGACAAGTTTGCGACGCATCTCGTTTCTATCCCCTGGCTGCCAAAGTGCCGAATGCTACCTGCGAACAATGGTGAGGTCAATGAAACTGGCCGGGCACCAACAGCCGGAATCGTCTTGCTGCCTTATCGTTACGCGAATCTGCGTCACCCTGCAGTATCAGGGCTGAAAGATCAGCAAATACCGGTCGAGTAGGCGGACTGGAAGGGATCGACGTGAATTTCGCGCATTGATGCACCCGCAAAGAAGGTTTGTTTTTTTGCCGCATTGACCATGTCCGGATTACCGCATAAAAAAACACGCCAGCCGGAAAGATCCGGAATGTCGGCAAGCGCCACATCCAGAACCATACCCGGCGCGAACCCTGGCGGTGCTTCCCCATCCGACACGCATGGCACATAACTGAAATTGGCGTGGGTTTGCACGAGTTTTCTCAACTCCTTGACCAGATAAAAGCCTCCGGTGTTATAGCTTCCATGGTAAAGGCTGAGCTTGCCTTGATGTCCGTGCAACAGCGCGTCGCGGATGATGCCGTACAAGGGAGCCAGGCCGCAGCCGGTCGCAATCAGCAGAATATTCTGTTCGGGTTTGCCGGGAACGTAAAAGCAATCGCCGGTAGCCTCAGATATCGTGACTTCATCGCCCGCCTTGAGTTCTGCAAAAACCCAACTGCTAACCACGCCGCCTGGAACCCTCCTCACATTGAGAAAGAGTTCTTCTCTCAGATCGGGAATGCTTGCCAACGAATAGCAGCGCCCGATGGTTTCGTTCTTGTAAAGACTGATGAACTGTCCGGCCTTGTATTCGAAGGGCCGGGAAGGGTTCAGCCGGATGCCGAGTATGTCGTCGTTCAGATATTCGACACTGCTCACCCTGGCTTTCAGTTTACCCATACCCGTATCCGGTAGAACGACCTCGATGTCTTCTTCCGGGTGGCACGAACAGGCCATGAAATAATTCTGGGCAGCCAGCGTCAGTTTCAACCCGGCCTTCGCCTTTTCCGGTACCGCACCCTTGACCGCACGCATCAAACATGACTGGCAGATGCCGGAATGGCATGCAGAGGGCACGGGAACCCCATGGGCAACCAAACAGTCGAGAACCGAATCTTTCCCGCACTCGTATGATTGCCCGCCATAGATTACCTTGGACATGGGTGCTTTGCCTTACTTGCCTAGAACGTCTTTTCTGGTGGTTTCACACAGTGCGGCGACTTGTGAGATCAGCTTGTCGGAAACATTAAGTTCTTTCAGCGTAGCAGCAAGATCCTCCACAACAGCGTCAAAATGCGTATCGTCAAGACCCATCTTCACGAGATGTGCATGACCATTCCTCATATCCATACCGGTGTAATTGTTCGGTCCGCCGAAAGCCATCGTCAGAAAGGACTTTTGCTTTGCAGCCTGTTTTTCCATATCGACATCGTCAAAGAAGCGTTTGATGCGGTCATCTTTCAAAACCTTGCGATAAAAAATGTCCACTGCTGCGTTCACGGCACCTTCACCACCAATTTCTTCATATAAGCTCATTTTCAATCTCCAGATAATGTTGAACACGCCGCCAAATGCGCTGGCAGCCGTATTAATGCCACTTCAGGATCTATATTTCGGAGTGCCTATTGACGTCCTCGATTTAACATATATCCTAAATACATCTTAATTGCCTGATAATATCTGCGTCAAGATGAATATCAGAATAGTTGCGATATGCCTGACATAGATCAACCTTGCCCTGCAGATCGAGGCAAAACTGCAATATTGCAGTAAATTGGTTGGGAATATGTGATCCCGGAGCAACAATTTCGTGAATGCGACGCTCAAATCTCTGGTAACCGAATGGATATGAAATGCGCCTGACCCTGTACACCGATTATTCGCTGCGTGTTCTTCTTTTCCTTGCCGGCAAGGAAAATGAAAACGCGACAATTACCGAAATTGCGGACTTCTACCGGATTTCTCGCAATCATCTGGTCAAGGTGGTGCACAAACTGGGACGCGATGGCTATATTCTGACCAGCCGCGGAAGGCACGGCGGGCTCAAGCTGGCCCGTCCCGCGAAAGACATAATGGTCGGTGAATTGGTGCGTTCGACCGAACCCGATCTGGACTTGCTCGAATGTTTCAACCCGGCCACGGATCAGTGCGTGATCAGCAACTCCTGCAGCCTGAAAGGCGTCGTCTTCAACGCGCAAACCGCTTTTCTGGGCGTGCTCGACCGGTACAGCCTGGCTGACATAGCCAAGGCATCGCACAAGGCCATTTCTTCATTCAAATCCATCCCTGTCATGCGCGGCTAACGGCATCGACACGCCCGGGACCGGCAGCCAAAGATTCAATCAAACCTCGATGTTGTCAATCAGACGGGTTTTGCCCAATCTGGCTGCGGCCAGCACCACCCAATCCCGGGCAGCAACCGATTCAACTTTAGCCGGCGGCAGCAAATCGGACCGGTTTCGGACTTCCACATAATCGACCGACCATCCCCGGCCGGTCAAACGTTCAATTGCCTGCAGTTGCAAACGTTCAATATCCCGTTCGCCCTGCAACACGGCCTGGCGTATGCCCTGCAGCGTCTGGTACAGAACGACCGCCTCGTTTCGCTCCGTTTTGCTCAGATACTGGTTGCGTGAACTCAGCGCCAGCCCATCCGAGTCGCGGACCGTGTCGCCACCGATTACGATTACAGGCAGATTCAGTTGCACAACCATATGGCGGATGATGTGAAGCTGCTGGTAGTCCTTCTTGCCAAACAGCGAGACCTGCGGCTGCACCATGTTGAACAGTTTCAGCACTACGGTTGCCATGCCGCGGAAATGTCCGGGGCGTGAAGCGCCCTCCAGTTCATCGGCGATTGCCGGCAGTTCGACGAATATCTTCTGCTGTTCGGGATATATCTCGCCGACCGAAGGCGCAAACACGACGTCCGCCAGTCCCTGCAGCCGCGCACAGTCTTTTTCCAGCGTGCGCGGGTACCTGTCGAAATCTTCGCTCGGGCCGAATTGCAGCGGATTGACGAAAATACTCGCGACCACGCAGCTGCCATGCGCGCGCGCGCGACGAACCAGGTTGAGATGACCCTCATGCAAATTGCCCATGGTCGGCACGAAAACGATGTCGCGTTCGCGGGACAGCCGTGCGCGCAATGCCGCAATGGTTGAAACGGCCTGCATCAGAAGCTGTGCTTCTGCGACGGAAAGGTGCCCGCCCTGACTTCGGCAACGTAATTTGCGATTGCCTCCGCGATACTGTCGGCACCCTGCATGAAGTTCTTCACGAAACGCGCCTTCTTGCCCGGAAAGACGTCCAGCATGTCGTGCAGCACCAGCACCTGGCCGGAACAGGACGCGCCCGCGCCGATGCCGATGGTCGGTATGGTCAGTTGCGCAGTGATTTCGGCGCCCAGCAATGCGGGGATCGCTTCCAGCACGATCATTCCAGCGCCGGCCTGCTCGAGCGCCACCGCATCGGCCAGCAAATTTTGCGCGTCGGCGGATTCCCGGCCTTGCACCCGGTAGCCGCCGAGCTGGTGCACCGATTGCGGAATCAGTCCGATATGCCCGCACACCGGAATGCCGCGTTCGGTCAGGAACCGCACGGTTTCGACCATGGAAGCGCCGCCCTCCAGTTTGACCATCTGCGCACCCGCCGCCATCAACTGCACGGCATGTGCAAACGATTGCTGCGGGCTGACCTGGAAGGTACCGAAGGGCATGTCGCTGACAATGAACGCCTGCTTCGAGCCGCGCACCACACAGGCGGTGTGGTACACCATGTCGGCCAGGGTTACCGGCAGCGTGGATTCATGCCCCTGCAATACCATGCCCAGCGAATCGCCTACCAGCAGCACGTCTATACCCTGAGCCTCCAGCATTGCGGCAAAGCTCGCGTCATAGCATGTCAGCACAGCGATTTTCTCGCCTTTGCCGTTCATGTTATGCAACTTGGTCAGCGTAGTGCGCATCAGTTCCCCCTGCTAAAAAATTCGCGCGGCCCGCGCATCTCCTCGATACGCTTCAGCAACAGGACGAAATCCTCGTCGCGATCGACAAAGTTCAGATGTTCGCTGTTAACCATCAGCACCGGTGCCGAATCGTAATGATAGAAGAAATCGCTGTAGCTTTGTGACAGTCGCAGCAAATAACTTTCAGCAATACCCGACTCGTAGGGCTGTGCCCGCCGCTGCACGCGTTCGACCAGCGTCTCCGGCGCAGCCTGCAAATAGATCACCAGATCCGGAACCGGTGCCTGCAATTGCAGGGACCGGTAAATCTGCTGATACAGCGCAAACTCCTCTTCATTCAGGTTGAGGCGCGCAAACAGCGGGTCCTTGTCGAACAGATAGTCCGCAACGGTACTCTCGCGAAACAGGTCGAGCTGGGCAAGGTCGCGAACTTCATTGCCGCGCTGGAACAGGAAAAACAGCTGTGTGGCCAGCGCATAGCGCGGCGGGTCCCGGTAGAACCTGGCAAGAAATGGATTTTCATCCGGCTTCTCCAGCAGCGTCGCGGAACCGGCATGCTGCGCAAGGCGCAGCGCGAGACTGGTCTTGCCGACGCCGATCGGCCCCTCCACCACGATGTAGCGATACCGGTCAAACAGCATTGCTCATCCTGTCCACAACCTGATCCCGGCACTTTTCCAGCGCGCGTTCCGCCTTGCCGACACCGGGTATGCTGATATCAGGCGCAATCTCCAGCAAGGGTCGCAATACGAATGCGCGCACGTGCATCTGCATATGGGGGATGGTCAGCCCGTGCTCGTGCAGCCGCACATCGCCGTACAGCAGCAAATCCAGATCGAGCGTGCGCGGTGCATTGCGAAAAGTGCGCTTCCGGCCGTGCTGATGCTCGATCGCAAGCAGTGCCTGCAGCAATGCGTGCGGTGTCATCGCCGTTTCAATTTTCGCAACCGCATTCACGAAATCGGGTTGCGCCCGAAAATCGGGCAGATTCGGGCAGTCCAGCGGGGCACTGCGATACAGCGAGGAACTGGCCAGCAATCGTGTATCCGGCAACCTGCCAAGCTCGGCGAACGCGCGCTGCAACTGGCTGCGCGGATCCTCGAGATTGCTGCCGAGTCCGATAAAGGCGATGTGTGGCATTGGCTTGATAATGCTTTCCGAGATTATGCCGTTTAGTCATCCGCGGGCAGCGGCTCGGTTGCAGCCGGAACGGGTTTTTTTCGCGGTTTGCGGCGGCGTTTTTTTTCGCCGCCGGCGTCCGGTTGCAGCATTTCAGCCTGGCGCCCGGTACTGGCGTCCTGGAATTCATCCCACCACAAACCGAGCTGGTCATCCACCTCGCCGCTGGCACAGCGCAACAGCAGGAAGTCGAATGCGGCGCGGAAACGCGGCTGCTCGAGCAGCCGGAACGGACGCTGTCCGGAGCGCTGCTCGAAACGCTGCTGCATCAGCCAGATTTCCTTCATCACCGCGTCCTGGCGGTGCGGTATCGCGAGTTGCGCACGCTGCTTGCCCAGCACCTCGTCCATTGCCTCGTGCATCGCCCCCACCGGGCGCATGCCTTGCCGAACGCGCAAATTCCACGCAGCCAGCACTTCATGCCACAGCAAGGCAGCGAACAGGAACGCCGGGGAAACGGTCTTGTCCTGGCTGAGACGCTCGTCGGTGTTGCGCAGCGCCAGCATGATGAACTTTTCTCCCAGCGGCTGTTCCAGCATCACGTCCAGCAAGGGCAGCAGGCCGTGATGCAGATTCATTTTGCGCAACTGCTGGATGCACTCCAGCGAATGACCGGACAACAGCATCTTGAGCACCTCGTCGAGCATGCGCGCCTTGGGCACATTGTCGAGCAGGGATTTCATCCTCCCGATCGGCGCGGCGGACGCCGCATCCAGCCTGATACCCAGCTTGGCCGACAGGCGCACCGCACGAAGCATGCGCACCGGATCTTCACGGTAACGCACCGCAGGATCGCCGATGATGCGCAGCAACTGGTTGCGGGTATCGGCATAGCCGCCGTGAAAGTCGTATATTTCCTGCGTTGAAGGATCGTAATACAGCGCATTGGCGGTAAAATCGCGCCGTGCCGCATCCTGCTCCTGATCGCCGAATTCGTTGTCGCGCAGCAGGCGGCCATGTTCGTCGGTCTCGGCATCTTCCGCTTCTATCATCCGGCGAAAGGTGGATACCTCGACCACTTCTTCCCCGAACATCACATGCACCAGCCTGAACCGCCTGCCGATGATGCGTGCGCGGCGGAATATCCGGCGCACTTCCTCGGGGGTCGCATCGGTCGCGATATCGAAATCCTTGGGAATGCGGTCCAGCAACAGATCGCGCACCGCACCGCCAACCACGTAGGCCTGATAGCCTGCCGCCTGCAGCCCGTCGGTGACTCTCAGCGCGCCGTAGCTGATTTGCTCCCTGGCCACGCCATGCTGCCTGAACGGAATCACCTGCGCATTGCCCGCCTGTTTGGCGCCGGCGGACTGGTGAAATACACGCTTGAAGAATTTTTTAATCATGCAACCCTGAAATTTGGAATGCGATACCGTTGCGCAAAGAGCACGGATTATACAGTCCCGAACAAAAGTGCGTCTTGCGGCGCGATGCCTTCCGGTGCAAAAGGCGTCAATGGTTGGCAATCGGCCGCTTGAAAATCTTGCACTCCGGCCCTCGCGCTCCCTGGCAGTCTCGCTGCAGGAACTGAAGTGCCGCAGTTTCGTCCCCGGATTTTACTGAACAGTGACGGTACTTGCCCGCTCAGCGCTGGCCTGATCTGCGCAGGCTCATCTTTCAATGCCCGCGAAGCGCCGGTCGTGCATAAACCCGGCCATCCCGCTCGCCGGAATCAACCGTATCGATTGCGATCCGTCGCGATGGAATGCCGATTCCCGTAAAATTCGGCAATATCAACGAAACCTTGTTGCCGCAGCAGTGGTTGGTGAAAATTTCCCGGAAGAAGGGAAGGGTTACGGAAAATAGGAATAGCGGCGCTCCGGAAGTTTGCAAGCAGCTGCAGCTTCACCGCCGCCCCCTTTCACGGTCTTGTTTTGTCCCGTTCGATCAGCGCATACGCCGAGTGTTTGTGGACGGACTCGAAGTTTTGGTTCCGGCATAACATCGACCGATAGGCCGATGCGGGCCGACACCGAAATTTTGAATTGCCGATTTCCATATTCAATCTTTTGTCTTATCTCGTTCGATAAGTGCATAGGCCGAATGGTTGTGTATCGATTCAAAATTTTCGGATTCCACGGTGTAAGCATCGATACGCTTGTCCTTGTCCAGCACCGCCGCAACATCGCGCACCATATCCTCGACAAATTTAGGATTGTCATAGGCTAGCTCAGTGACGAATTTTTCGTCGGGCCGTTTCAGCAGGCCGTACAGTTCGCAGGATGCCTGTTCCTCGGCGATGCGGATCACATCCTCTATCCAGACGAATTCGTTGGTGCGAATCGACAGCGTGACATGCGAACGCTGGTTATGCGCGCCGCGTTCGGAGATTTTCTTCGAACACGGGCACAGGCTGGTGACCGGCACCAGCACTTTCATCGTGACCTGATGCTTACCGTTTACCGACTCGCCGATCAGCGCGACATCGTAATCGAGCAGGCTATGCACTCCCGACACCGGGGCAGTCTTGTTCACGAAATACGGAAAGCTCATCTCTATGTACCCGGACTTCGCTTCCAGGCGCCTTACCATTTCGTCCAGGATTATTTCAAAGGATTCGACCGATATCTCGCGCTCATGGTGGTTCAGGATCTCGACGAAACGCGACATGTGGGTGCCCTTGAAATTGTGGGGCAGGTGCACATACATGTTGAATGTCGCGATCGTGTGTTGGACACCGACGCTTTTGTCCTTAACTTTAACCGGATGGCGGATACCCTTGATGCCGACCCGATCAATCGCAAGATGACGTGTATCTGCCGAACTTTGCACATCGGGAATAAAATCTGGCTTGGGACTATTCATGGCTGACTTCCTCTTGGATTAAGGTTGGCGTTGGCGAAATATTATAACCAATCCCGACAAAGTTACTAGGTTAATTTATTTTTAATCTTCAGAATCAATCCATTGGCATCCAGACCGCAAGCTGCAAGCATTTGCGCCTGGTCACCCTGCTCGATGAACCGGTCCGGCAGGCCAAGCTGCAGCAATTGCACGTTCAAGCCTTGCTGCATCAGACATTCCGCGACAGCACTGCCTGCACCGCCCTGCACGGTATTTTCTTCTACCGTGACCAGCAG